>NZ_JAWPOT010000139.1:0-876 GCF_033344415.1 Vibrio sp. 1727 | reverse complement strand
ATCAGACGTCGCGATGAGATGAATATCGTCACCTTGCGTGGCTTTAATCCACTGTAAGTATTGCGGTGTTTGAGGCGCAGACAACTGTTGCAGTTGTTCCAACAAACTATTCATCTGAACATGGCTGTTGTCGCTTCCTCGTTGGCTGAGTCGAGCTTTGACTCGTTCACAGGTCGTCTGCAAACGAGCGTCGGAAATGGGTTTGAGCAGGTAATCTGCCGCGTTTTGCTCAAACGCTTTAATGGCATAGTCATCATAAGCAGTAACAAACACGATCAAAGGCGGGTTGGCCAAACGATTGAGTTTTTGCGCCAAACTCATGCCATCTAACACGGGCATACGAATATCGAGAAAGGCAATATCAGGTTGGCTTTGCTCAATGGCGAGCAAGGCTTGTTCGCCATCAGCTACCTTGGCAACGATGTCCAACTCCGGCCACACTTCCGCGAGGCTTTTGTCGAGATGATGCCGCAATAACGGCTCATCATCGGCGATAATGGCAGTAAACCCTGTATTCATTTCACTGTTCCTTACTTGTCATTGGCCAACTCAAACGCACACTCACACCACCTTCGGAAGATTCACTGATCGACACCTGACCTTTGCCAGCAAATAAGGCATCCACACGCTGTTTAAGGTTACTCCATCCAACCCCCGAACCAGAGCGATTGCTGACGTGACTCAACCCCACGCCAGTGTCTTTCACTTCAATTTGCAACAGCTGCTTCTCTTGCTTTATCAGCAATTGGCCTTCGCCACCTTCACGTTTTGGCTCGATGCCGTGAATAATGGCGTTCTCTACCAAAGGTTGCAGCATCATCGGAGGCAACTCTGTATTTCCTAACCCTTCTTGCACCTCGATTGTGTAACTTAAGC
>NZ_JAWPOT010000138.1:0-876 GCF_033344415.1 Vibrio sp. 1727 | reverse complement strand
CAATGCATATTGAGCGATTGCGCTGATGCCAATGTTTGTTCTTGGGTTCTTCTCTGGGTTGTAGTCTTTCGCTGGTCCCCAGTCACTTGGTGCAAGGTAGCCTTTTGCTAACTTCTCATTACGGTAATCTAAGCCGCCTCCAATACTCAGTTCATCATTGATGCTGTATGAGTTTAGCCAAATTGCATTGAACTGTTCGATGGCCACGTGATCGCCGGTCGACTTACTTTGGCCCGATTTAAGGTCATAGTTGTCTTGTTGACCGTAAGCTAACTTCAACTCAGAAGTGTAAACATCTTTAGAATACTCAAGTGACAAATCTGCACCTACGTATTCCACTTCACCCGTTTTCTTTTCGTGCTTATCTACTGTTCCCCACCCAGGATTGCCATAACTGCTGTTGTCATAGTCGTATTCGTTGCTGTATGTACTAAAGCCAACGTAACCAGAAAAATTATCAGAAAAGTTTTGCTGGTAACCTAATTTAAGGTTCAACGTTTCAAATCCGTGCTCATCGCCATCATTCAAACCCGGCAAAGGTTTAACGTTAAAACCATCCGTTTTCTCGTAACCTAATACCCCTTTGATGTGCTTACCTTCACCAACAGGTTTAGATACGGCAAACGTGCCTTTTTTATGATTGTTGGAGCCATAACCCGCCGACACTTGGCTTGCATCATCATCAATACTTGCTCGAGTAATAATGTTGATTACGCCGGAAATCGCCTCTGAGCCATAGATAGATGCGCGTGCGCCGCGAATGTAGTCGATACGTTCAATAGAGTTGATTGGAAATTGGTTGAAATCGATACCGCCCATGATTGCGCGAGGCATACGTACACCATCAACCAAAACCAACACTTGGGTGGCACTGCC
>NZ_JAWPOT010000137.1:0-877 GCF_033344415.1 Vibrio sp. 1727 | reverse complement strand
GCTCAAGCACAGTGACCGCACTGTCTTCATCCGACTGAATTTGGACATGTTGTGGTCGCAGTAGTAATGAACAAGCAGATTGCATTTGAATCTCTTGCTGTGCACTCGCCTCAACTACACCAATATGGGTTTCGTATTCCGTATCTGAAATGCGCGTTGCGGCTAGGTAGCTACCACCACCTAAGAAGTCTGCAACAAACTTGCTCGAAGGTTGGTAGTAGAGTTCTGAAGCCGTGCCGTATTGCTCAATAACACCGTGGTTCATCACCGCCATTTTGTCGGCAAACGCAAATGCTTCTTCACGACTGTGAGTCACGAAAATCGCTGTAACGCCTTGTGCCTTAAAAATCTTACGGATCTCGCTGATTAACTCGTGACGAACCTGAGTATCAATATTCGAAAACGGTTCATCCAAAAGCAGTAAATCAGGGCTGTAAGCCAGAGAACGGGCAATCGCAACGCGCTGCTGTTGCCCACCAGAAAGCTGATGTGGATAACGATCGGCGTAACCTTGAAGGTGCACGAGTTCTAGCATTTCATCGACTTTCGCGCGCTTTTCCTTTGCAGCTTGATGCTTCAAACCAAAGGCTATATTTTGCGCAACTGTCAGATGAGGAAATAGTGCATAATCTTGGAAGATCATTCCGATATTGCGCTCTTCTGGCGGCAACCAATTTTCACCATCATCAATCGTCTGACAATTTAAGCTCATTTGACCAGAAGTAAGAGGCAGCAAACCAGCAATCGCTTTCAACAATGTCGTTTTGCCACAACCACTCGCCCCTAAAAGACAAACGATTTGCCCCTGTTCAACTTCAAGCGACAAAGACTCTAAAACGGTTTGAGCATCGTATTGGCAAGTTAGGTTTTTAATTGA
>NZ_JAWPOT010000136.1:0-878 GCF_033344415.1 Vibrio sp. 1727 | reverse complement strand
AACATACAAATAAAGTCGATTGAAAACTTAATGAAAAAGGTGGTTTCTGATGCTTGTTAAATTCTTCAAACCTACAGCTTCCAAGGGCGTAACTGGTGGTATTGACTACTTGCTGGGTGACAAGAATCGCTCTGAAAAGCCTGAGCTTTTGAGCGGAAACCCTGACGTTACGCGTCAGCTACTCCACAACTCTACTTTTAAGAACGCGTATACAACGGGTTGTTTGAGCTTTGCTAAAGAAGAAAGCGACATTAGCAAAGAGTTACAGAGTAACTTAATGCAGTCGTTTGAAGAAACGCTCATGAGCGGCTTGGACGCATCACAATACGATTGTGTTTGGATAAAGCACACAGATAAAGATGGACGATTAGAACTCAATTTTCACATTGTGAATACTGAGTTGAATACTGGCAAACGCCTACAGCCGTATATTCATAAATTCGACATGCCACGTATTGAAACTTGGAAAAGTTTGCAGAACGATTTGCATCAACTTTCTGATCCAAATGCTCCAGAGCGAAAAAGAACCTTGCAGCTAGGTAACAACAATAAAAAGAGAAATGAAGTTCAAGCAGCGATACATAACTATTTGGAAGAATGCTGGATTCATAATGAAATAAATAACCGCAATGATTTAATAAACGAATTAAATAGCCTTGGCATTGAAATAACCAGAACAACAAAACAAGCAATATCAATAAAAGTGCCTGAGTTTGAAAAGCCTATTCGTTTAAAAGGGGAACTTTACAATGACAACCTTGAGCCGTGTGAAAAACAGATTGAACGAAAAGAAAACAAACAGAGAGAATACAATCAAGAACGAGAGCAAAGAATTGAAAGCAATCGCTCAAAGCTCGAAACTCTCAATCAAAAAATTG
>NZ_JAWPOT010000135.1:0-880 GCF_033344415.1 Vibrio sp. 1727 | reverse complement strand
CAGCACAACCAAACAGCAACCCAACCGCAACGAAGGCAGACACCACATTAATACCACGCAACCATCGGTTTCTGCGTTTGAAAAGAATGGCGATGTTTAACAATTCGCTCCATTCCTTGAGCATCGCAATCGGTAGCAAGAACAGAGTGTAAAGTACCGCTTCATGGTAGGTCTCTGGCAAGAAGTTCGTGATCATGACCATTGCTAGTGTCGCTACAACCACGCTGAGCGCAGCAACATAAATCATCCCTAAATGAGAAACGCGCACGGCTTCACTATCTCGACCATTTTCGAGGTACGCAAAGCGTCGTGGCATCCACCACATGCCAAATGGCTGCACCAAAATACACATACCTACAGAGAACTTAACCGCAATCGCATAAATGCCTAACGTCGCCAACGAAGCATTTGCGCCGATAAACCAGCGTTCGGCACCATTCAAACAAAACGCGACAAGCGCAGACAGCATTACTGGTAGGCAGTAATTCAAATACTGCTTGGCTAAGGCAATCTGAGGCAGAGCAAGGGTGTAACGGTTGATGATGTGTAACCAAACAAATTGCATGACCGCAGCGATAAGACCGCCAATCAGCACCGAGATGACATGCGGGTGCAGCGCAAGCGCCGCGACGATAAACGTGACTTGCAGTAGAGTCGTCGTCACCATCACTTGAAGCAGTGTTTTGGCTTTGTCATCTTGAGTGCGCAGCCAAGCCGTGCCAATCGCAATGCTGCCTTCCAGAACAATGGCAAGCGTGACAACAGCAAATTCGATGCGCGTAAAAGGTTCAGGAATAGAGAGCAACGCAATCAGTAACAGGAGAATCGCAGCCACCGCGCCGGCGATCAGCACCGACAATGAATAAAGTTGGTTGAGAGA
>NZ_JAWPOT010000134.1:0-880 GCF_033344415.1 Vibrio sp. 1727 | reverse complement strand
CCCAATTTCGAGGGTTAACATCACCTACATGACGGTAACGAATGACACCATTCGCATCGATAATGAAGGTTTCTGGTGCACCGTACACACCAAGATCCAGCCCCAACATACCGCTGCCATCGAACAGACTAATTAGGTATGGGTTACCTAAATCGTTCAACCAACCGATCGCTTTGTTTCGATCATCTTTGTAGTTCATACCGATGATCTTCACGCCTTTACCAGCAAGTTCGTTGAGATATTTATGCTCTGCGTAACAGGTAGGACACCATGTAGCCCACACATTTAACAGCAGAGGCTCACCTTTAAAAATCGACTGATCGTACTGTTTACCCGGTTCGGCCAAGTCTTCTAAGTGAAACTTAGGAACAGGTTTGCCAACTAAAACAGATTCCAACTTTGTGGGATCGTCCCCATCTTGGTTACGAACCAACTGTGTTGCGAAGATCCCCGCCAGAACTAAGAAAGCAACCAACGGGATAAACAAGATTTTCTTATTCATTTTATGCTACCTGCTCGTTTGACTTTGCGTTCTTTTTCGATGACTTACGGAAGCGGTAACGCTTATCAGAAATCGCTAGTGCGCCGCCTAATGCCATGATCAAAGAGCCAGCCCAGATCCAACGTACGAACGGTTTGTAGTAAATGCGCACCGCCCAAGAACGGTTATCTTCCAAACGCTCCCCCATCGCGATGTAAAGGTCGCGAGTGATGCCACGATCAATGGCCGCTTCTGTCATCATCGACTTCGCGGTGCGGTAGAAACGCTTCTCGGCATGAAGTGTATTGATGTACTTACCATCGTGTGTGATTTCGAAATCAGCGATGTAACCATCGTAGTTCGGACCGTCTTTATCACGAAGACCCGAGAAGTAGAAAT
>NZ_JAWPOT010000133.1:0-881 GCF_033344415.1 Vibrio sp. 1727 | reverse complement strand
AGCCACGCAGTGTCTTGATGGATCACCTCCAGCTCACCGGTTTCGATATCCACTTTAATTAAGCGACAAGTTGGATTGGTGTGGTAGAACTCGGCAAACTTTTCCCACGATGTCAGCGGTTGCCAATCACGTTTTAAAATCTCGATGCCGACTAACTTGGTACAGTCAGAATTTGCCACCCAAGTACCGTAGCCTTTCCACTCTTCATCGACCGTATAAATGACTTGTTCTTCCAGCGTTTCTAAATCGACTTTCATCAAATTCAGTTCGTTTTTCACGTAGAAAAATGCACGCTCATCCGTCGAAATAAAACCGCCAAAGGTGTTGTCACCTTTACCTTCCGTCAGTTGGACTGCTTGTTGCGTTTCAAGGTTAAGCAGGTAATAGTTGCGATTTCCGTCGAAATCACCTGCAAACAGCAGCTTTTTTCCATCCTGAGTAAAGCACTTCTGGTAAAAGTAGTTACGGTGACAAATCACGTCCGTTGGCGTTAATCGCGTCACTTTCACTTGGGTATCACTATCAACAAACGTTTCGAAGTTGAGAGTAATCACATCACCTTTAGCCATAATATATCTCCACAAAAGGGCTGCCCAAGCGAGGGCAGCCAAAACAAAAATTCAGATTATTGGGTCGTTGTCGCGGCTACTTTAGAGGGCTGCGTGTCTAGCTTGGCACTCTTCTTCAAGCCGTAGCCCACAGCAAAGACTGACGCTGCACAGGCAAGGAACAATAGGCGGCCCCATAGTGGGTTAGGAATCAACATCATCAGTGTTAAACCTGCGGCCATGTAGATAACCAGCGTACCCAATTTCGCGCGTTGCATGCGGTCAACAATGTCTTGGCCTTCTTCTGCAACACACTCGGTGTCCACATCTTTA
>NZ_JAWPOT010000132.1:0-882 GCF_033344415.1 Vibrio sp. 1727 | reverse complement strand
ACAAATGATCAATGCACCATGATCTTTCTGATCTCGAATCAAACGCCCTACGCCCTGCTTCAAAGTGATCACCGCATCGGGGATTTGCACTTCAGCAAACGGCTCACCACCACGCAATCGACAATCTTCAATTCGGGCTTTTAGCAGCGGATCATCCGGGGCAGTAAACGGCAATTTGTCGATGATAACACAGCTCAGTGCGTCACCTCTAACATCGATCCCTTCCCAAAACGCCCCCGTCGCCACAAGCAAAGCGTTACCCAGCTCCATAAACTCTGCAAGAGTCTTTTGCTTGCTCATTTCACCTTGCATAAGAACCGGAAGATCCAACACCTCACGGAACTTCTCTCCCAACTCACGCATCATGCTGTGAGAAGTACATAAGAAGAAACAACGACCGTCATTTTCTTCAATGACTGGTGCTAACATTCTCACCAATTTGTCCGCTAAACCTGGGCTGTTTGGCTCAGGAAGATAACGAGGCACACAAAGGCGAGCCTGCTTTTCATAATCAAATGGCGATGGCAGCGAAAACTGTTGTTTAGGTTTTAAGCCGAGACGATCGGTAAAGTGCTTAAAGTCACCAGAAACCGCAAGCGTTGCCGAGGTGAAGATCCACGCACCTTGCTTGATTTCAATTTGTTCATGGAACTTATCTGCCACCGATAACGGAGTAATATGCAAAGTAAAATGACGCGGTGACGTATCGTACCAGTAAGAGTAGCCGGTGATGTCAACATCACACACACGCTCGATTCGACCTTTGATCAAGTTCGCACGCTCAAAAGCCGTATCTAACAATTGGCTGCGACCAAGTGCCAATTTGAGCACATCAATCGCCAGATCTAGGCTGTCAGTTAAACGAACCAATTCGCGCTTGAT
>NZ_JAWPOT010000131.1:0-884 GCF_033344415.1 Vibrio sp. 1727 | reverse complement strand
AAGAAGATAATTACTGGTACGCATTAAATTTATCCGTTTATTAAAGTTAGTTACTCAAGCCAGAATGGACAGGAGTATGAAGGTCCCAAGAAGGGAAAATTGTTAGCCGTCTATAATATCAGCCAATTGGCTTTGTCAAAAGCTTTCAATCGCCGTAACTGTTATTAAGTTGCTATTCACGCTGAACTTAACGTTCAGATCGAACAAATTTACCGCATATTCCTTGGTATCCGGTTTGTTCTTCTTGTATGCAGGACGTGGATCCTGCGCCAGAACTTGTTCGATCACCGATTGTACATATTGAGTATCGGATCGCTTTGCTAGCATCGCCAATGCTTGAGACGAAAAGGTGACGTTCGATTTTTCAGGCTCTTCACCAGCGTAGCCGCCAATCGCTTCAGGAATGGCATCTGAGTAAGGAATATAAGGTTTGATGTCGACAATCGGTGTGCCATCGACCAAATCAACACTGCCAAGATCAATATATATTTGATCACCTTTCTTCGTGATGCCTTTCACTTCGACTGCCGACATTCCAATGCCATTTGGTCGAAAGGTAGAGCGCGAAGCAAACACGCCAATACGCTCATTTCCACCCAAACGAGGAGGCCGTACGGTTGGTTTCCATCCTGCCTCCAAATTTTGGTCAAACAGAAACAATAACCAGACGTGAGAGAACTGTTCTAACCCGCGCACCGCTTCTGGGCTATTTGCCTCGCCTAACAGTTTTACTCGCGCTTTAGCGGCTGGAACTAGGCGCGGTTGGCGAGGGACGGCAAACTTCTCTTTGTAAGGGGTTTCAATGATGCCAATCGGCTCAATCGAATACATAGCAAATTTCTTCAAGATTCATTTAAGTGAAAAAGTATCACAAATTTCTCTTG
>NZ_JAWPOT010000130.1:0-885 GCF_033344415.1 Vibrio sp. 1727 | reverse complement strand
TGCAGGTGATTAATCACCATCAGACAAGCAGTAAAGAAAAAGGAGAGCCAATGCTCTCCTTTTTTGTGTTTATAAATCGGGTTTATTCCGCTTCCACCATCGGCGTTTGCCCTACGGTGTCACGCAGTCTTTGCCAAACGCTACCAAGGTATTCATGCCAAAACAGTTCAGTTTGCTCAAGGTAGCGAGCTTTAGGTGAATACTTGTCCCACGGTTGGCTAACTTCGTCTATCGCTAAGAAATTCGTTGGAGCAGGGATGGGTTTAATTCCAGCTGCGTTAAACTCGTACAGCGCACGGCTGATGTGGCTCGCTGACGTGACCAGCACAATCTCTTTTTGTTGAACAAAAGCGGCGGCTTGTCTTGCTTCTTCCCATGTGTCTTTTGCATCTTCCAACAAAATAATGTCGGATTTTGCAACACCTAATGCCAAAGCAACGTTTGCCATCATACGAGCATGGCTGATCTCAGAGCCACCATCATAACCAGATAAAATTAGCTTTGCGCCTGGGTACATACGCAAAATACGAATGCCTTCCGTTAATCGCATCAACGCCGCGCGGCTTAATTGCGATGTTGGTGGAATTTCGTCATCGACCACGTGGCCATTACCCAGCACCATAACGTAGTCAATGGTACCTGACACAGGTAAAAAGGCCTTATGCTCGCGCTCAAGTGGCATGAGAAGCTTGGTTGAAACAGGTTGGAAGGCAACTAGAAAAAGGCCAACAAAAGAGAACAGAACAACGAAGCAGCCAGTTTTACGTTTTGTGGTAAAACTAATGAGAGCAAGACCTAACAAGCCTATCAGTAGCAATGCCGGAAGCGGCATAAGCAAGGCTGACATTACTTTTTTCAGCTCAAACATACATAAATAGTCCGAAA
>NZ_JAWPOT010000012.1:0-159939 GCF_033344415.1 Vibrio sp. 1727 | reverse complement strand
CTGAAACTCGGTATGTTGTTTAAGAACTGATCAACATGGGGCTACCATGTCTTCTCACCGAATTAAGCAACAAAGCCCATCGCACTATCAAAAATAATATCAGAACGCAATTAATGCACTCTGTAAGAATTATCTGAATCAAGCTGAAGTAAAGGCTGAATATAACGTCTAATTAAAACATCTCTCCTAATTAGAACCGTCAATACAATTAAATATTTTCTTTGTTTAGGTCGCCTTTTCTTATAAGGAAATTACTTTTTCCATGGAGGAAGGCGGAACAAACAAGGTGGAAACACCACTTCCTCCCAAGAAAACAAAATAGCTTTAAACCTTTGTTTTAATTGAATTTAATATACGGCACGCATCTTGCCACTGATAATTAAACTAAGGCGTAGCATTCAAAGTATTCAAGCCAATAAGAGATGAGAGGAGCACACCTCATGAGTTCTTTAGACCCAGTAAAAATGGCAACCCAATTCGCACAATTGGACACAAACCCATTCAAAAACCGTTACCAAGCGCAAGCTAATGTGTACCAGTCACAACTGTCAGCTTTTAATAAAGTTGAAAGCGCACTACGTGATTTTCGTACTGCAATGAAAGAGATGAATAACAGCACAAACAGCATCATCAAAAACAGTGCGACACTCTCTCAAGAAGGTAACTTTACTGCAAACGCGGATGCTAAAGCGCTAACGGGTAACTATCAGATTTTTGTAGAAAAAGTGGCATCGGCGCATCAAGTATCTACAGGAATGCCTGCAGACCTTGAGGCGACGACAGAAGTACCAACTACTGGATCTTTAGAATTCACCATCAACGGTGAAACAATGACTCTAGACTTGTCCTCCGTTGATGTTAATGGTGACGGCACTGCAACGATCAGCGATTTAGCCAGTGCGATTAACAATCACACGGACAACCCTGGCGTTAACGCCACTCTAGTTCGCTCGAATGGTCAAACACACTTTATGCTATCGAGCACTGAGACTGGTGTCGAAAATAAGATCAACGTATCTGCATCGGGTACTGGCCAAGCGTGGTTTGAAGACGCCTTCACCAACCTCAAGCAAATCAACGCTCCGCAAGATGCGGTTATGTGGCTAGGTGCAAAAGACTCAGGCCTGAAACTAACCAACGCAAGTAATACTTTTGAAGGTGTCATCGACGGTGTTGACATTACCGTATCTAAACCGCAAGCCGCGGGAGATTCTCCAATCGGTTTAAAAATTGGAGCTGATAGCGAAGGCACTAAAGAACAACTAGATAAGTTTGTGGAAACCTACAATGCCCTTGTTTCGACTATCGATCAGTACACCCAAATTGGCGGTGAAGATCAGAAACGCGGCGTGCTCGCTAGCGACTCGACATTGCGTTCTATTGAGAGTCAGTTAACGGGGTTAATCCGAGGTGAACACAATGGTATGCGCCTAAGCGAAATCGGCGTGAGCCTAGACCGCAACGGTAAAATGAAAGTTGATCAAGAAAAGTTCAAAGAAGCTCAACAAACAAACAGCGCAGGCTTAGAGGCGTTGTTTAATGGGGATGACGCTTTGCTAGATTCTCTTGACGCGATGGTAGAACCTTTCTTGAAGTTCTCATCAGGTACCTTCAGCACGCGTAAAGACGCAATACAGTCAAGCTTAGACCGAATCAAAGATAAACAAACCAATTTAGAGCGTAAGTACGAAATGTCGTACAACCGCTATCTCAAACAATTCACTCAAATGAATTCAATTATGACCCAAATGAACCAAACCATGTCCATGTTTAATGCTCAAAAATAAGACATTTGGTTCCAAATTTAGGAGAAATATTCATGCTTATGGATTCTGGTTACGATTCGTACCAACAAGTCGATCTCGACGCTCAAGCGGCAGCAGCAAATCCACACCAATTAGTCATCATGTTAATCGATGGCCTACTCGATGAAGTTGAACGTATTCGCGGCCACCTAGCCGCAAATCGTTTGGCTGAGAAAGGGAATGGAATCAACAAATGCATGAACATCTTGATTGGACTAACAAGTGCTTTAGATGATGAAAACGGCGGTGAAATTGCGGAAAACCTACGCCAGCTGTATGACTTCTGCCAAGTCGAACTTTATTACGCTAGCGTGCAAAACGATGCAAATCGCTTGGTTAACGTTGAGCGTGTAATGGGTAACATTCGTGAAGGTTGGATGAATTTTGGACAACAAGCATAAAGTATCGCCAGAGCGATTCCGTCATTTATCTCAGCTCATCCAGTTCGCCGCAAAAACGGCCGATTGGCATGCGCTCAAGCGGTACGACTTGCAGTTGCGAGAGCTTTTGATCAGTCACAAGCCTTTTTTGAAAGATCCTAAGCTTGCCCCTGAAATCCAGCGAGCGAAAACAGTGCACGCTAATGCTTTCGCAGTATTAGAGAAGTCGACCAACGAGTTGAAAAAAGAGATGAACATGGTCAATGACCATCAAGAACGCGCTATGGCCTATCAATTAGCAATGACCATGGAGCTGACTCAATGATCATACCTTCTTCAACTCAGCACTCGGGTAATTCGCCAGCTAATAGTGAGGGTCACATCAAGCAAGCGAGCTCGGTACACGGCTTTTCTCATGGTTTTAAATCAGGGAACAAGCAGAATGGTGAGCAAGACTTTAACTCTGCGTCAGCGGTACCGAGTTTTCACCTTACGGCCTCTACTTTGAACAGCGCAAACAAAGTACAAAGTCATGGTTTTGATACTGATGACCGCTCAGCTTCAGATCCGGATGCCAACTTGACCAGTACACCAGGGTTAACAGAATCGACTGATCTTGCAGCGCAAGCTCAAGCTTTAACCCAGGGTATGATTACCATGGTAGAGAAGCAGGCTGAGAAACTAGGAAAAGCGTCATCTTTAATGACTGCGAGCGAAGTTAAGTCTGTTACTCAAGATTCGTCTAACGCTATGTTAAACACATCATCAAAACAAGATGTGAAGCAAAGTCTGCCGACTTCATCGAGTTCGCGTTTGCCTATCTCCGGTGCTGAGTTTCAAACTCTTTTGAATCAACCTGTTCAAGGGCAACCAACCGCATCTCTACTTCAAGCACAAGCTCCTACAACACAACCTGCACATTCACCGGTTGCGACGAGTCATGTTCAAGCTCAAGGCTCTGAGTGGGCAGCGGTGCGTGTTGATACCACTGCCGGAAAGTGGGGGGAGCAAATGATGCAAGTTTTACATGATCGCGTGACGCTCCAAGCTCAACAAAATGTACAAGAAGCAAAAATCCGCCTAGACCCACCAGACTTGGGGAAACTGGATTTACTTGTACGTGTTGAAGGTGACCGATTGAGTGTCCACATCAACGCCAATGCCGCAGCAACACGAGAAGCTTTAATGCAAGTTTCGGAACGATTGCGTACTGAGTTACAAGAGCAAAACTTCGTTCATGTCGATGTCAATGTTGGCTCTGATCAAAACCAAGGTCGAAATGACCCACATGCAAACGAAGAAGACGCCAATATTTTCGCCGCACGAGAATCTGGTGCATTCCAAACCACGACAACAACTAACTATTCAGAACACTGGCTAAGCACTCAAGCTTAGTGAATCTTCGAGGAAAAAGGTTATGACCAAACAACAAATGATCGCCCTGTTTATCGCCATGATCATCACCAGTGCCCTCGTTTCGGCCGTCACAATTATGGGCGGAATCTGGTACTTAAACAAACACGCTCAAGAGTCACCTGACTCTGGTTCACTGATCGAAGACTCCCCACTGTCTTTTTTGGTCACAGAACAACCGACAAGCAAAGGTCCTAGCTTCCATCCTTTGGACAAAGTCGTTTTGACCGTTAAAGGCAAGAAACAGACTCACTTTGTGATGCTAGAACTGGCAATTGAGACACGCCGCCCAGAGCGTATCAAAGAGATCGATGAATACATGCCTATGGTACAAAACTCTCTATTAAAACTGTTTAGCGACAAAACGTTTGATCAGTTACAGCAAGCGGGTGCCATCGATATTCTGCAAGACGAAGTGAAGCAAACGCTTCTACTCGCTTTTGCTAAAACAGACATCGTCCGAGAAATCGACGATGTTTTGTTGACTAAATATGTTGTGCAATAACGGAGCACAACCATGTTAGACATGAATGTACAAGACACTTACACCACAGAAGAGGAAGTGACAACACCGTCACGACCAATTGATGAAAACGCATTGCTACAACGTCATCAGGTCATGGTAAAACGCGTAGTTAACCAGCTGCGCGTTCATGCCACTTCTCACTGTAGTATTGAAGATATGCAGCAGATAGGCCTCATCGCTCTAGTCGAGGCTGGACGCCGATATGGCGATGTTGACGATCCTCACTTTCCTGCTTTCGCCGTTTGTCGAGTTCGGGGAGCTATTTTAGACGAATTACGCCGACTAGATTGGCGTTCACGTAAGACTCGTCAACAAGCCCACGAGCTCAACGACGTGACTCGAGATCTCACTCGAACGTTAGGTCGAATGCCAACGGATGCCGAAATCATCCAGGCTTTAGGGACGAATGAGCAAGATTATTACAACCGTCAAAATGCCGCTCTCGCAGGCGAGATGCAAAGCCTTGACCAACTGATGGAGAGCAGCGGTGATAGCTACATTGGCGGACAATACGATGGCATGGAACATGAACATATTCGTCGTAGTTTAGACAGTGCTTTGGGTAAGTTACCTAAGCGCGATCAACTGCTCCTGACTCTGTTCTATCAACATGAACTCAACTTACACGAAATAGCTCTGGTATTGGATCTGACACCACCTCGTATATGTCAGCTTCACAAACAAGCGCTGAAACAACTCAACCAATTAATGTCCTCTTAGGAGTCACAAGATGCAAAAGTTTTTTGGAGTGCTCACTATCCTGGTGTGCGTCTTCGGTGGATATATGTGGGCCGGTGGTAGCTTAGGTGCTATCTGGCAGCCAGCCGAATTCCTTATCATTATTGGCGCCGCTGCTGGTTCTCTGATCATCGGTAATCCGCCTCATGTACTGAAAGAAATGCGTCGCCAAGTGCCAGCGACCATTAAAGGTCCAACAGAAGAGCATGAGTACTACATGGAATTAATGGCACTACTCAACAACTTGCTAGAGACAGCGAGAAACCGCGGATACAAGTTTCTGGATTCTCATATTGAGGCTCCGGAGCAAAGCTCTATGTTCCTCGCTTACCCGACGATCGCAGAAGATCATCGCCTAATTTCTTTCATTACTGACAATTTACGTTTAATGGCAATGGGACAGATGTCGCCTCATGAATTAGAGGGACTGCTAGAGCAAGAAATCGAAGCAATACAGAACGAAATGCTTTTACCTTCACGCTCACTACAGCGTACAGCAGAAGCACTACCTGGCTTCGGTATTCTTGCAGCAGTTGGTGGCATCATTATCACCATGCAAGCTATTGATGGCTCAATCGCTATGATTGGTTATCACGTTGCGGCAGCTCTCGTTGGTACATTCATTGGTATTTTCGGTTGTTACTGTGGCTTAGATCCACTAAGTAACGCCATGGCTCAGCGAGTAAAACGTAATATGACTGCTTTTGAGTGCGTTCGTGCAACCTTGGTTGCCTACGTAGCGAAAAAGCCGACATTGCTCGCCATTGACGCTGGTCGTAAACATATTCAGCTAGACATCAAACCAACATTCAACCAAATGGAGAAGTGGTTAGCTGAACAGGAGGGATAATGCAAAAACAAGAGCATGTAGTGTTCAAACGTGCCAAAGTATACAGCCATGATGAGTCGTCTCATGGCGGCGCGTGGAAAGTCGCGTTTGCTGACTTCATGATCGCCCTAATGGCGCTGTTTCTTGTACTTTGGGTTATGCAGGTGGTAGACAAAGAAGAGCGTAAAGCGATTGTTGCCCACTTGCATAGTTCAAGCGTATTCGACAAGAGTTACGGCAACCCATTTGATACGTCACAAAGTATTTCTCCTATCGACTTGGCACAGGACTCTTCTGTGCCAAGTAAACACAACTCCAACCATGTGGTAAGCTCTTACTTCAAAGGTGATGGGGATGGACCAGAAATTGATTCTTTGATTCCTGGTAACTTCGATACTCAAGAGCAACTTGCCGCACTAGCGAAAGTAATTGAGCAAATGACTGCCCAAATTAACGCGCAGGGAAATGTAAACGTCACGGTGACACCACAAGGTTTGCGTATCGTCCTTCAAGATGATTACAAACAGCACATGTTCAGCCGTGGTGGTGCAGAACTTACTCCTTTTTTTGAAGATTTACTGCTCGCACTAGCACCTGTATTTCATCGTGTTAACAACCCTCTGATCATCAGCGGACACACAGATGCAATTCCATTTAAAAAGCGTTTTGGTCGTCAATCTAACTGGGCGTTATCAGCCTCTCGAGCAGACGTAGCAAGAAATACGTTAGTTGAAGGCGGTATGCCGGATGATAGAGTAATGCAGGTAACGGGTATGTCAGATAGAGCGCTGCTTAATCCTGATGAGCCAGATTCTAGCGAAAACCGTCGTATTGAGCTGTTTGTTTTAACGACTCCTGCCGCTAAAGTGCTTGAGACCCTTTTTGGCAACCACCAAGAAAGTGAACTGCAAAAAGCGAAAGATAAGGCTGAATTCAACCAACCAGTCATTCGTCAAGAAGTCATCAATTACTCCGGCGATACCGCCACCAGCGAAGTAAAAATTCAAGAATTATAATCTTAAAAGGTCACCACTCTGATGGTGACCTCTCTAACCAAAGCCTCTGTTACTGTGACTTTTTAGTTGAGTTCTATATGCACATAACATCATCCGAAAAAAGAAAAAGCGACTTACTGAAGAAAGCCTTTTTATGGCTCATTGTCTTCGATTACCTTTTATTGGCGTTTTTCTTAACTCAGCTATCAAGTATGACACTAAACAGCGGAACCATGATCAGCTTGTTACTTGTTGTTTATAACGTCTTACTTGTTTCGCTATGTTTTCAACGAACCAACAAGCAGGACTCTTACATTATCTACCCTGTTTTGTCCGCAACGTTATTAGCATTTGTCTGCTTTCTTTACTTCTTTTTTTTAATTTAGCTCCCCGACTCGACCATTGATTTTATTTTTACTGCTTTTTCGAAGTGGTCGAGCTGATGAGTCTGAATCCACCACGTAGCCGCTTCCATCAACAGCTCTGGGTCGTCATTTTTATTAGCGAAAAACGCATAAAATGAGAGACCAACCAATTCACCTTTACTCGCGATCTTTTTGTCACAGACCTCTATAATTTTGTCTCTCAGCGAAGCTCTCATTTCTAATCCCTTAACCTAGTACATACTCACTAACCATACGGTTGAAAGAAATCAAATCAAACGAGCCTTTAATTTCAAAACGCACTCTTCCCACCTCACTCATGAAGAACTCGATTTCACAATCCAAATCAAAAGTACCAGAGGTCTCGATAGAAAATGCATTGATCTTACTGTAAGGCAAAGAAGTGTAATCCACTTTTGAGCCGGTAATCCCTTGCACATTTGCCGCTATCACTCGCTTGTTCGTAAACACCACTTGGTCACGAACTGTTTTAAAAGCAGCGAAAATAGTCTCACCATCAATCAAGAACTTAAGGAAGTCTTCTCTGGCATTAGAAACGTCAATCGGCTTAAGCTTAAATACAGAGGAATTGTCGAAATCAATCATAATTAATCCTTTGAGTGGGCGTTAGAACGAATTATCAACGTATCAGATAGCACCACTTTTGCCTACTCGCAACGCACGTTTCTGCTTGATTCGCCCAACAACGAAGCGTCACTCACTTCCACCCTTGCATCCATTGCTCAGAGTCTTTTAGGTCTTGCCAGTTCATCTCTCGGTCGCGTTTACTCATGACTGCCTCGATGACACATCTCACAACGTTACCATCTTCATCTAGTTCCATTTCCGTCACGACAAAATGCTTCTCTTTGTTTTTAGGTGAAATTGCCGTCCATTTACTGTGCAATAGTTTCTTAGGGTGGATTCTGTTCATCGCATTGTACCAATTTAACTACCATGTTGATGTATACGACTGAATACCAAGAGAGAATCAGATTTTGTTTTTGCAAACCGACAAAAGATAAAACCGCAAAAGAGATCACTCCCTTTCGCGGCTCTAACTACAATCCGACTAGGTCTTCTGACCATTCAGTCGAGGGTTTAGGTACTGACTTTGTAGCAACTGTAACCCTTTACCGACCAGAACAATCACTACCGCGCCAATCAGGACAGGCGTGAAGAGAAAACTCCATCCCTGCCCAGACGCCATGATCAAAATTGGATTTGCACCCGCAGGTGGATGAGTGGTCTTCGTAATCAGCATCGCAGACACGCCTAGCCCCGTCGCAATCGCGAGCGTGACCGGCGTGACGTCAACATACTGGCTAAACGCAATACCGATAGAGGCCGTGATAAAGTGACCAATGATCACGTTTTTGGGTTGAGCGAGAGGGCTGCTAGGCACCCCAAACACCAACACCGCCGTAGCACCAAATGGCGCCATGAGAAGTACTACCTCAGTAAGAGATACCTCAGCGTAGGACAATACGCCAATAGCCAACGTAGCGCCAAGCCCGGCAACCAACGATAAAATTAAATTATTCATAAACACCTCAAAGTAGACCGAATTGTCTACAAAATAAAATAGACAAAACTGTCTACCTTTGTCAATATGTGTTTATGGAACTTTTTGAGGACGTAGTTATGAACAAAAAGAAACAGTTATTGATCGACACAGCTTTGTCACTGTTTTACAAACAAGGCATAAACTCTATTGGCATCAATGAAGTCCTCAATGTTTCCGGCGTGGCTAAACGCACGCTATATAACCATTTTGAGAGCAAAGAAGCGCTTATCATCGCCGCATTAGAACAACGCCACGAAATATTTATGGAATGGTTGGAGGAAAAGCTTTCTTCAGCACAAACGTGCGCGGAGGTGATCGATCAGTTATTTACAGCACTCAACGGCTGGTTTCATGGCTCTGAAGAAAAGTTGGGCGAGTTTCGCGGTTGCTTTTTCATCAATACGTCCGCGGAGTTCAGTGACGACAGTGGCGAGATCGCAACGTATTGCCGCTACCATAAGCAGCAAGTCAGAGAGCTAATTCAACGCTATCTCAAATCAGACAACGCTGCATTACTTGATGCCATTTGCATCATGAAAGAGGGCGCGATCACTACCGCTTACATGACGAAAGAGTACGACAACGTCACGAAAAAATGCGTGACCATTTTGCACAAGCTGTAATGCGGTCAGGTATAGTCATTCGCGAATTAAGTATTCAAACCAAAGGCACCAGTCGGTGCCTTTTGTTTTAGTTAATCAGTGTACTTATAGCTCGTGCTCAGTACGTGCGATGATGTCGTCTTGAGCATCTGGTGATAGCGCGGTGAAAAACGCTGAGTAGCCTGCAACTCGCACGACAAGATCACGATATTGCTCTGGGTTCTTCTTCGCGGCTAACAAGGTCTCACGAGAAACGATGTTGTACTGCACGTGCCAACCTTTGTGGTGGTTGAAGAAGGTACGAATCAACATAGAAAGCTTGAGCTTATCCCCTTCAGACTCAACCGCCGCCGGGCTTAACTTCTGGTTAAGCAGCACGCCACCAAGGATCTTGTTCGCTTGGATCTTACCGACCGAGTTGTACACAGCCGTTGGACCTAAACGGTCTGAGCCAGATGACGGGCTTGCACCTTCAGCTAACGGCGTTTTCGCTTTACGACCATCTGGCGTTGCCATGGTTGAAGCACCGAATGGGACGTTTGCCGAGATACTTGATGTACCTGCGTAGTAACCGCCGCCAATTGGACCACGACCCTGACGCGTATTAACGAACTGCTCTAGCTCATCAATGTACACTTGGTACGCGTCTGCCAGTAGTTGGTCTACTGCGTCATCATCGTTACCGTATTTTGGTACAAAGTTGATCAGACGTTGGCGAAGTTGTTCGTTCTCCATGCCGTCGAAATCTTCAGCCAATGCTTTTGCTAGCTGTTGTTGTGAGATAAGGGGCTGGGTGATTTGCGCATCATCGAAAACAAGGTGCTTGATGGCAGCTAGGCTGTTACCCAAGTTTGCGATACCGACTTGTAAGCCAGATACCCAATCGTATTTCGCACCACCCTCTTTCACGGTTTTACCGCGAGCCAAACAGTCATCCACCAGCGTTGAACAGAAGATGTCTTGTGCCTGCTGTTCAAGCACACTGTCAACTACCGTATCAATCTCAATCGATTTACGGGTGTAGTAGCGGATTTGCTCTGCCCAAGAAGCCGTCACTTGCTCAAAGTTCTCAAAGTTGCCTTTTGCTAATGACTTATCGTGCGGCAAGAAAGCTTTACCCGTTGTTGCATCCACACCTTCGTTCAATGAAGCGAGCAGGATACGAGCGAAGTTAATGAAGCTCATGCCCGTACAACGGTAACCCCATTTGCCGGGAACCGCCGTCTCGATACAGCCGATAGATGCGTAGTTGTAAGCGTCTTCTTTCTCTACACCAAGCTTGATGAATTCAGGAATAACAATCTCATCGTTGTTGAACGCTGGCATACCGAAGCCGCATTTAATCACTTCAATACAGCCCATTAAGAACTCTTGGTTTAAACCTTCATGGTAACGCACACTCAAGTTAGGTTGCGTCGAACGTAACTGACCACAAGATTCCAGAATCGCCCAAGAAAGTGGATTCACTGCATCTTCAGGCTCACCCTTTTCATTCAACTTCTGACCGCCGATACACACGTTTTGATACAGCGGAGAACCTGCCGATGCTTTTGAGTGTGCACCAGAGCGAATCTTGTTTACTTCAAGCAACTTCAACCAGCAGCTTTGTAAAAGCTCTAGTGCAAAGTCTTTTTCAATCGCGCCGTTTTCGATATCGCGAACATAAAATTCGTTTAGGAATTGGTCCATACGACCGAAAGAAACCGAGTGACCATTCGATTCGATTTGTAGCATCAACTGAACAAAGTAGCTCAATTGCAGTGCTTGCCAGAAGTTTTCTGGTGCGTGGCTTGCTACATGACGACAGTTTGCAGCAATGCTTTCTAATTCAGCTTTGCGTAGGGGGCGCGTCTCTTCTAGCGCCATTTTTGCCGCCAATTCAGCATAGCTCAGCATGTGATCTTGAATCGCAAGCAGCACGATTTCGACTGATTTGTAGAACTGCTCTTTCTTCAAGCCTTCAAAGGTCGAAACATCATTGTTAGCACGGTGCTGACGAACATCCTCTAGCAAACCGTTCATGCCTAGCTTCAAGATTTTCTCGTTATCCACCGCAAGGTGCGCGTCACCCGAAGTCATGTTGCCTTCGGCTTTAATGATGGTGCTGGCTAAGATTTCTTGCTGCTCATCAGTAAACAAACCATAACAACGGTCTTGAACAGTTTTACCGCGCCAATACGGTGTGATGCTGTGGATGCTTTGCTTATCTTCTTCAGTAACAGCAAAGCCTGCACCAGGACGGTCGGCTAGCTCATCAATTTCCGCTTCAATCCAACGCACTGTGTATTCTGGGAAAATAGGCGCAGCGCGTACTTTGCTCGCTTGGTTACCGACGATCAACTCATCGTGTTTAATCCAAATCGTACGAGTGCGTAAGTGCTCTTGCAGTGCTAGCGCACGTTGGACAATCACAGGTTTGTCTTCGTTTGCTTGATAAGCACGAGTGTATGCCTCTGCACGCTCGGTACAGACAGGTGGCGTTACGATATTTACCAGTGCCGATTTGTGCGCTTTGATACGCTCAGGAAGGTAATTCAGGTCCATAGTTAACCTCTTACAATCACGTTAAGTTGGGTGTTTTCGCTTGCGTATTGCATGGCGCTTTCTAGCAGTTCTGGTTTGTTTAATGGCTTGTCAGAACACTCGTAAGGCATATCGAGCAAACGGTATTTATTGATGCCGAGCGTGTGGTACGGCAGCAAGTGAAGTTCTTGGCAGCTTTCTAGTGAAGCCGCAAAATCGATGATGTCTTTCAACTCTTCGATGGTGTCATTGAACCCCGGCACAACGGGAACGCGAATCACAATGCGTTTCGCGATAGGTGCCAGTTTTCGGAAATTGTCTTTGATGCGTTTTAGTGAACCTTTCGCCCAGCTAAGAAACTTTTCTTCATCAGTGTGTTTTAAATCCGCCAACCAGCAATCAATATGCGGCGCGGCTTTTTCGACGTTCTTCCACGGCACATGCATGCACGATTCAATAGCGGTAGAGACTTGGTTGTCATGCAGACGCTGCGCGAGCTCTGCTACCAAATCGGCTTGCATGAGTGGCTCACCACCGGAGAAGGTCACACCACCTTGGCTTTGGTCGTAGAAAGGTTTGTCTTTCATCAAGGTGTCGAACAACATGTCTGATTTCGCCTCTTCACCGCAGACAGTCAGTGCTTGCGTAGGACAGACGTCTCGCAGCGCGATCAGTTGGTCTTCTTTGATGGCTTTGCGATTGATGATGATCTGGTTGTCGATGCGTTGAATACCATCGCTCACCGTTTCACTATCCGCTCTGGATTGAGTTGTGGCTTGATAAGCAGAAACGCATAGCTGGCAACCTTCCATACAGCTTCGCTGATCAAACAGCAGTGAATGCTTTTCGCTGCGGCTTTCTGGGTTTTGACACCAAGGGCAAGACAAGCTGCATCCTTTAAGAAAAAGAATGGAACGAATGCCATCGCCATCATGGGTAGAGAATCGTTGAATATTGAAATACATCTCTGCTTGCCTCTTGGTCTGTGCTACCGCTTTTACTTAATTCGTTTCTTTTTGTGCTGGTTAAGTCTTATGAACGGCTTTTCTTTGTTCGAACTGAAAGCTTCATTT
Source organism: Vibrio sp. 1727 (assembly GCF_033344415.1). NCBI lineage: Bacteria > Pseudomonadati > Pseudomonadota > Gammaproteobacteria > Vibrionales > Vibrionaceae > Vibrio > Vibrio sp. 1727. Next base: position 147,105 of record NZ_JAWPOT010000012.1, on the reverse strand, counting down.
GAGCATTTACAAGTTTCACTTAACTTTCATTTAATGAAATTATTATAGTTTCAAATGAAATTTCAATTGATCAAAATCAAGATCTCGTTCGATTGTCAGATCTATAGTGATCCCATCATCAAAACGAAGATTTTGTTTAAGGTAGAAACCATGATCGAACTTTATTTAGATACTGCTGATGTGGCAGAAGTAAAACGCTTTAACCAATGCCTACCGCTAAAAGGCGTGACGACAAACCCAAGCATTTTGGCGAAGTCAAAACAGGGACTGAATAAAACCCTAGCAGGCATGCAAGAAGCACTTGGCGGTACACCTCGCTTTCACGCTCAAGTCGTGAGTTCAACCGTCGAAGGCATGGTGGCAGAAGCGCGCCAACTGAATGAATTGCCTTACGATATGGTGGTAAAAGTGCCAGCCACAGAAACCGGATTAGCGGCAATTAAGCTAATGAAAAAAGAGGGAATTCAGGTTCTTGCTACCGCTATCTATTCAGCTCAACAAGGTTTCCTAGCGGCACTGTGCGGTGCTGACTACCTAGCACCTTACGTAAACCGCATTGATGCGATGAACGGCAACGGTGTTGAAGTGGTCGCGGATCTTCAATTGTTGCTCGATCAAAACCAACTACCAGCGAAGATTTTGGCAGCCAGCTTCAAGAACACTCAACAAGCGATGGAGGTGATGAAACTTGGTATCGAAGCCATTACATTACCAACCGATGTGGCGGCACAAATGTTCGCTCACCCAGCAGTAAAACCTGCGGTTGAACAGTTCGATAAAGACTGGAAAGAGACGTTCGGCGATAAACTTTCATTTGAAAGCTAATTAAAAGTAGCAGCTAGATGTCTTAGTTAGGGTCTATTGAACTTTCATGGTTAAATTTTGTTCGAGATAAAAGCGTTTTAATCGCGGCGAGAGGTTTGCCGCCTAGTCATTCTAAGCAATTACCTCTCAACAAAGAGTAAAACGCTTTTAGCCGAACCCTTCGGGCAGCGTTTGTGGTTCATTTCTACTTCATTACCGGCTTATCAGTTACACCAACTACATTTCAAATGTCTCTGCCTCATATAAATTACCCACAAACAGCTGCAAAAATCAGCTTGAAAGCTCAATAGCCCCTATTAATAAAGGGAATCTTAACTCACCCTGTGCGCCGGTGAGTTTGAGATTCCCTTTTGTATTTCATATAAAGAGGTGATGTTTACAGCAGTTCTCTGTTGGTCAGTGACCAAAGGTACACGCGCTTTAGTAAACTGATTTTGATCCTTTTACGAATACCTCGTTTGGAATGGCGGAGTCGGTTTGGTAGCGCAATGGCTTTCATCTCGGTTTTCATTTCTTTTCCATCCACCAACACAGTAGACCCCCGATGCAGTAAGCCAGCAGATCTTTCCAATCAAATGTGGCGCCCAAAATCACAGCCAGAGGCGATGAAGATTCGATACCAAGCCAAACCGCGACCTGTAACAATTGCCCTAACTCAACAGCAAACGCAATCAACACCACCAGTGAAACCAGCCAGTTAACGGGCATGGAGAACAAGCTTGCAAGAAAGTAGTAGAGCCAAACCACAACGAGAACATCACCAACTGTCGGACGAATAAAGCTGTCTCGAACATAGAGCGCGATAACGACCAATGCGATAAAACACACCAAGCTTTTGAGTCCATTTTTTGCAGAAAATTGCAGGCGGATAGCAGACGTTTCTTCCACCATATTGCTTGGCTGCCCAGTGAGAATTGCTCGTTTAAACATCTTCATGATTCGCCTTTGCACTTTCTTCCGCTTTCTTATTTCGTGCGTACCAGTCGATGTTGCGTGTAATGACCATAGTGAAACTCAAAATCGCGAAACACAGTAATGCCCCCATGACCAATGCGTAGCTTTCTGCTTGTAGCAAGCCAAACAGTAATCCGTAGAGAGTGAGCAAACACGCTCCGAAGATCGCGCCGTGTTTGGTGTTGCTCAACATACCGCTCACGTAAACACTTAAAAGCCCCGTCGATGCGACTGCTGACACCACATATGCCCAGTTAAAGCCGAGGTGTTCACTCATCGAAATCAGCAATAGATAGAAAAGCGCTAAAGCCAGACCAATAAAGCCGTATTGTACTGGGTGAACCGGACGCGCTTGGAACAGCTCCAGTAAGAAGAAACTCGCAAATACTAATGTGATAACCAACAGTGAATAGTTCACAGCTCGGTGAGATTTCAAATAGTGGTCCACGGGATCAATCAAATCTACGCCCATTTGTCGCTGTTCAAGCTCGTGACAAGCGTGATTCGATGACAAACAGCTTTGGAACAGCTGCGCAATATTGGTAGAGAAGTTGTTGCTCGCCCACTGTGCGTTAAATCCATCTTCAGATACTTCTGATGACACCGGTAAGTAATCACCGATAAAGCTTGGATGCGCCCAAGTTGAAGAGAGTTCAACCGTTGTTTGACTGCCAATTGGTGTGACTTGAAGCTGTCCCATCCCTTGTAGCAAGAAGTTAAGATCGAATGCCAAAGGTTGTGCTGGGTTTAGGTCTGCAAGTGTCAGATCACTGTGGAAGCCTTGTGGTAACTGATTTAACCCCGTTCCCGGTGCGACTTCGATATCAGAGCTCGCCATGGTCATGTCATCCAAACGAATCAATCCACGGCTGTCTTCAATGCCAACCACTAGGCTCATGTTTTCAATATCAAGCCCCTGCAACGCCGCGAGATCGTCTGCATCAAAAGCGCCTTTCAGTGCCACTTGTGCTTTGTATAAACGCGCGCGGTAAATGCCTCGGTACTTTTCAAAACTGTCCAGATTCGCGCTCATATCAAAAGTGCTGGGTAAAAGAAATTTACGACGCTCTTTAATCTGTACTTTGTCATCTCGGTAACTGGTTTCGGTGTAGTTAACCATGATGAATGGACCAATGATGCGCTGTTCGCCGCTGCTGCTGCGTGCGATGTCATTTCTGACTTCATCTTGGCGATATGAGCGCTCTGAGATCAGCCCTGTGACCATTGAAAGCGGGATTTGCAATAAGACAAACAAAAACAGCACGAAGGCGAACTTCGTGCCGAGTTGGTTATTGAGGATCTTTTTCATATTTCATTCTCCATTTGCTGATGGGAGTAATCTAAATCAGCAATTTGGAGAACGAATGGAGCTAATGTGGAGTTTCTATGGAGTTGGTAAAATAAGGGTCACTTTCACGCCAGAATCGACGTTTTCGACTTGCAACTTACCTTTGTGCAGCTTGGTCACTTGCTCAACAAAATTCAGCCCAAGCCCAGTGCTCTTAACGCCATTTTCCCGAGCGAGGGAGTAGAAGCGCTCGGTTAAACGAGGCATTGCATAGTCGGGAATGTGAGGACCTGAATTGAAAATCGACAAGCACACCTTCTCTTTTGTGACCTCAGCTTTCCATTCAATGCATCCCTCTGAATCAACAAAATCCAGCGCATTGTCCATCAGGTTAAAAACGGCTTGTTTCAGTAAGAAGGCATCACCAAGCACGGCTTGGTGGTCATCAATTTGGATGTTGGCAATCACCGACTTTGCACTCAAACGCGCATCCGCCGATTCAACCACTTCATTGACCATTTGTTTTAGCGAGATAGCTTCGACTTGTTCTAGTTCAGGGCGCTTTTCAAGACGAGCCAGTTCGAGCAACTTATCAATCAATGACTGCATGCGATCGCTTTCTCGCTCAATGTTGCTAGCAAAGCGCGTGACCTTTTCTTCAGGCAACGGCATTTGCAATATTTCACTCGCGCCTTTAATCGCTGATAACGGACTTTTCAGCTCATGAGTCAGCGTCTGTACGTACTCTTCCACATACTGTTTGCCATCGAGCTGGTTGCGCATTTTCTCTAATGCGTCGCTTAGCGTGCCGTACTCATAAAAGATACGAAATGTCGGCTTAGAAACCTTTTCGCCTTCACCCATTTTGGTTGCGTAATCTTCTAGCTTGTTCAGTGCCGAGTGAATTCGCCAAGCAAACAATGCCCCTGCCAAAAGCACTAAACCACTCATCCACACCATCCAAAACAACACATTGCGTTTAGACAGATCGATGAAGGGTTGTACTGAGCGATTGGATTTTGCCACCGTCACGCTGCCAATGATTTCGCCTTTGTGGTAAATGGGCGCAGCAACGTGCATAACGGTTGAGAGCGGATCTTTCGGGTCTTCGATGGTACTGCGTGCGCCGTATTGACCGCGCAACGTGAGATAAACATCGTTCCATTGCGAGTAGTCTTTGCCTACGTCTTGCTGCCAAGAATCCGCAATCACAATCCCTTGTTTATCGGTGATGTAAATTCGATGGTTAATCGCTTTTTTGCCAATTTCCCAAATGCGCGCTTGAGGTTCTCGCTGCCCATAAGCCGCTAATAGTTTGGAGAAGCGACTCTCAGACAACTTTCCGTTTGCAACGTCCTCTTCTGCCAATACCGCGAGCAAGTTCGCCATATCCACCAGCGTCTCTTCGGTGGTTTGACGCACGGTTGGCTTAAGTTCTTGGACGACAGTTTTGCTCACCATGTAAGCCGTCATTCCGACTAAGATGAAGTAGAGAAAAAACAGTCTGAGTCCAAGCGGGATCTTCGGCCAGCGATTCATCATTCACCTTTAATGCAGTAAAAGTAACCAAAGCCACGTTTGGTACAGATGCGTTCAGACATCTCAAACGGCTTCAACTTATGGCGAATGGCTTTGATGTGGGTATCGATATTGCGCTCGTATGCAGCCTCTGGCGCCATGTCTGCCGCGACCATGAGCTGCTCTCGGCTCAATACATTGGAAGAGACGGAAATCAGCTTATCGAGAATCTTAAATTCGACCGCAGTTAACCCAAGCATTTGCCCGCCAACACCGTAGTCAAAGTTTTGCGCAACCAAATCATGGCTCAATTGAGGTTGATCTGGAACAGTCACAGGCTCTGGTTTGTGCTCCATCATTGGCGCTTTAGCTTTGATTCTAAGTTTAATGCGAGCCAACATTTCACGCGGACTAAATGGCTTAGTCACGTAATCATCCGCGCCAATCTCCAAGCCGACTACACGGTCAATTTCATCGCTTCTTGCGGTGAGAAAGATAATGGGAATATCAGAAAACTCACGGATGGTTTTGCATAATTCAAAACCATTGCCATCCGGTAAGCCTACGTCTAACACAAGTAACGATGCTGAGTTATGCTGCAAAAAGGCCAAGCCCTCTCCTGCTGTTGCAAGCCACTCTGCGTGGTAGCCATCCATCTCTAATACATGAATCAGGTTCTCTGCGATAGCAGCTTCATCCTCGATAATAAGGACGGTGGGTTGTTCGCTCAATGTCTTAGCCTCATTGACGGTGTTTATCTTTATGTTGGTATTATCACTTAATTTGGGGCCAAGGCTAGTGGATTGATGCAGCAAAGGCGCAGTTCGTGGATAATACTAATCAAACACACTTCTATTCAGCATAATAAATTTATCACTTAGATTAATGAGTCACCACAATTGTGAATACAATGATTTCAACCATTGATATGAACAGTGTTCATTTTAAACTCAAGTTATCAATTCGATTTTATTTAAAGGACAGTCACTGATGAAAAGAGCGCTAATCCCCCTGGCTTTACTGACTTTGCTCTCAGGTTGCGCCAGCATGTCTCCGGATGAGTGCAAAACGGCGAACTGGTACAACGTAGGTTATCAAGATGGCCGAGATGGCAACGATCCAAACATTATCAATAGCTATACCGAAGACTGTGGTGAAGCGGGTGTGACACCCGACCGAGCGAAATGGAAAGAAGGCTTTGATAAAGGCACTATCCAATATTGCTCACCAGACAATGGGTACACTGTCGGTATCGAAGGCAAAGAATACTACGGTGTGTGCAGCAGCAAAGAGTTCATTGAGAACTACCAGTTAGGTCATCAAGAATATCAACGCCAGCAACGCATCCAACAAATCGATACTGAAATCTCGGTCATCGATAATCAGCTTGATGGCAATCCAGACAAAGATAATGCCAAGAGACTGAAAGAGAAGAGAAAGCGATTGGCTGACGAGCGTTCAAGCCTCTTGTCGCCAGCCATCAACTTGAATCTGAATTTCTAAATCGATTGGATTTAGCTTCTAAAAATTCATGGCCCTAGCTCAGTTCTAGGGTCATGAATTGACTGTTCGGATCGAGTTCGTAATCCCCGAACGGCTCGCAGTACACAAAGCCATGCTTTTCATACAACAGGCGCGCTGGTTTAAAAAACTCCATCGAGCCCGTTTCTAAACTCAAGCGCTGCAAACCTTTTTGCTTCGTTTGCTCAATCACATGAATCAATAATTGAGATGCCACACCTTGGTTTCTTGCCGTAGGCGTGGTGCGCATGGATTTCAGCTCCGCGTGTTGGTCATCCAACTCTTTAATCGCCGCACACCCAAGCAGTTGCTCACCTTTCCATCCGGTCCAAAATGTCACTTCTGGCGCTTTGAGCTTATCTAAATCTAACGCATGCACGCTTTCTGGTGGTGACGTGGCGTACATGTCCTGTAAATGTCCTTCCAACAGCGCTATCACTTGCGGCCGTTCTAAATTGTCGATTTCAATCCTCATCTTTCCATCCTTGGTTTTTCCTAGCTAAAGCGGCTGTCTCATAATGTGTTGCGGTCCAACGGGGCCGCCGTGGTAAAGCTCATTGGTATCTTCAAACCCTGATTTTACATAGCACTGATAAGCAGGTATGTTGCGGCAATTCACAGTGAGATAAAGCGCATCAAACTCGGGATAATGGCGTTTGGCGAAATTGGCAAACTGTTGAATGGCTCGCTTGGCGATGCCTTTGCCTTGATGACGGTGATCCACCAGCAAAGCACGCACGCCTAAACTGTTTTTCGGGCAAAAATCGTATTTCTCGCTGTAAGCTGCATCAAATAGAAAAAAGCCAACCACGTCATCGTCCGCCAGAATCAGATGCGGAAGCTCTGTAGGTTCAAGACGCGTAAGCATTTCACCCACATCCGCGACCGTAAACTGCGATTGCTCTTCTAGCACGCTAAGTTCGCAAGTTTGTTCATGTCGCTCAGGCGAATACTTTTCAATGGTAATCATAATCTTCCTTGTTGTTTTTATGCTCAATTCATACAGGGTATGTCGTAAATAGAAATACCTGGTGTCGTATTTCCCACTCGCAGGCAAACGTTTAGCACTCTATTATCCTCGCCATTCGATAGAGAGGTTTCCATGTCCCGTTTTTTACTTTGCAGTTTTGCACTCGTCTTACTCTACCCTACTGCCATTGATTTGTATCTTGTTGGTTTGCCTCAAATTGCGTCAGATCTCAACGCCAGTGAATCTCAGTTGCATATTGCGTTTTCGATCTATTTAGCTGGCATGGCTACCACGATGTTATTCGCGGGAAAAATTGCAGACTCTGTGGGACGAAAGCCCGTTGCCGTCGTCGGCGCGATGATCTTCGTGCTCGCATCTTTTCTCGGCGGGATGGCCGAGCAACCAAACACTTTCTTGATTGCTCGCTTTTGCCAAGGCATCGGTGCTGGATCTTGCTATGTCGTTGCGTTCGCGATTTTACGCGACACGTTAGACGATGAACGCCGCGCGAGAGTATTGTCGATGCTCAATGGCATCACCTGTATCATTCCAGTGAGCGCACCCGTGATTGGTCACTTGATTATGCTGAAATTTCCTTGGCCGAGTTTGTTTACCACAATGGCAGGAATGGGCATTCTCGTCAGTGTATTGGCCATTTTTGTTCTCAAGGAATCACTACCCAGCCAACAAGGTGAAGAACAGACAGCGCCAGAGAGCCATCAAGAGACTTTCTTCGAGCGATTTTTTATCAGTAGGCTGATCATTACTGCACTTGGAGTGACCACCATTCTGACCTTTGTTAACGCTTCACCAATTGTCGTGATGAGCATGCTTGGTTTTGATCGCGGTGGCTATTCTTCCATCATGGCTGGTACTGCGACGATCAGTATGTTGATTTCGTTCTCGGCACCATTGGTATTGGGGATTTTTAAACAGCGAACCTTAATGATAACCTCTCAAGTATTGCTCGCTTGTGCAGGCATCGTGCTCAGTGCTGCCTATTTCCATGATGGACAATCTCATTACTATGTGTTCGGACTTGGGCTGATTTGCGCTGGCTTCGCTTGTGGCTTTGGCGTGGCCATGAGCCAAGCGCTCAGCCCATTCTCTCAACAAGCTGGCGTGGCGAGCTCACTACTGGGCATTGCTCAAGTTTGTAGTTCCGCGTTCTATATTTGGTTTATGGGTTTCATCGGCGTTAGTGCACTGAATATGTTGGTGTTTATCTTAGTGTTAGGTAGCGTAATCAGCCTTGCTCTAATACTATTGATTCCAAAGCCTGTTCACGATACCCATTATGAAGAAATCCCTAGCGCGACTTGATTTAAACTTACTGTTCACTCTGCAATTATTGCTGCAAGAGCAAAGCGTCTCGAAAGCCTCGAAAAAGCTGAACGTTACGCCCTCTACCGTAAGTAAGTCGCTCAACAAACTTCGTCATTGGTTCGATGATCCTTTGTTTGTCAAAACACCTAAAGGTCTTGCGCCAACGCCTTTGGCACAAAGCATGGAGCAAGATCTCGCAGAATGGCTGCAAATTGGCAGCCAAATTGCAGAAAAACGCAGCGATATTACGCCTAAAGGAGTGCGTTTTGATATCACGATTGAGTCGCCATTAGTGCTCACAGTGCTGGACAGACTCATCGTCGCTATCCACCAGCGATACCCTGAAGCGAAAGTAAAAACCAGTAACTGGGATTACGATTCACTCGACGCCATCATTCGAGGAGAGGCGGATATCGGTTTTACCGGCCGAGAGAGTCACCCGAGATCGAAAGAGTCGTTGGATCTTCTGCCGTATTTCTTGGATTTTGAGATTCTATTTTATGACCTGCCGATGGTGTATTTACATAAAGATCATCCGGCATTACAGCAAGAGTGGAATCTCGAGACCTTTCTGAGCTACCAACACATCAATATTGTTTGGGAAAAAAGTGAAACTTGGGCGTTGGATGAAGTATTAACGGAACTAGGGCTACAGCGCTCTATCGGGCTGACGATGTCCAACTTTGAGCAATCCCTTTTTATGGCAGCGCAGCCGACGCATGACATGATCACCACCGCGCCGCACTATTGCAAAAGTTACACAGAAAAGCTGCATCTCGATTTGGTGTGCTTGCCAATTCCATTAGACCAAGCTCAACAAGACAAGTTACTGATTCCATTTACCATGATTTGGCATAAACGCAATGCGTACAATCCCAAATTGCTATGGTTGAAAAACACCATTAAGTCATTGTACAAACAACCTTCCCAACCACAGTAAGACTCAGGCTAAGGTCAGGTTTTCTCTGGTTATTTTTAATGACTTTCTTGCTCTGATAGCTATAACTAATCACTTTATCAACTAATAAAAATGTTCTTTTGGATCTACACTAGCTGTTCATTTACACGCTAAGGATCAAGGATGTCGACCTTTTTACTCACTGCCATTGCAATGCTGGCGTTCGCTGCCAATTCATTATTGTGCCGACTTGCATTGGCCGAAGGGTTAATTGATGCAGGAAGCTTCACTCTCGTTCGATTGATATCTGGCGCTGTTATCTTAATCGCATTGCTTGTCGTGAGAGGTCAGTGGAAAACCGATCGGCCAACGTCTCGCTTTCGCTTTTTTGCTGGCGTGGCGTTATTTGGTTACGCTGCCCTTTTCTCTTTCGCGTACTTACAACTGGCGACAGGAACAGGTGCTTTGCTTTTGTTTGGTGCCGTGCAACTTACGTTACTGGCAATCTATTGGTGGCAAGGTGAGCGCTTTCAGTTTCTCGAAATCATCGGTATCGGCCTTTCAATTGTTGGATTTGTTTGGTTGATGTTGCCATCTGCCACGCGCCCCGATATTAGCTCTGCACTTCTCATGTTGATTTCTGGCGTTTGTTGGGCTGCGTTTACTGCGCTCGGTAAACAAGCGCCTTCTCCAAGTAGTGGAATCACGTGGGGATTCATCGCAGCATCAATAATTGGCGTGCTCCTTTCGCCATTAATCTTGTCCTCAATCCACCTTTCTTTGAGCGGAGTGTTGCTCGCTATCGCATCTGGTGCCATTGCCTCTGGCCTTGGTTATACACTTTGGTACCAAGTCGTACGTAAGCTCTCTTTACTTCAAGCCGCCGTCAGCCAACTTTCCGTGCCAGCCATTGCTTTACTACTCGGCAGCATCGTACTCCACGAGCCTCTTTCACTGCATACTCTTTTAACCAGCGGCATCATTCTTGGTGGGATCGCTTTGGTTTTTTTATCTCGATCCAAAAAAACAAACGAACAATCGGCAAGCCGATAAAAAGTAATAACTTTCCCTCTCAAATACCCATTCATCATCTATGCTTTTTAAAGCAGTAAAGCTCATTGCAGATGGTACAAGTGGTCTGCTTTGGTACCAGGCGAAGAATATAAGGTGAGAATTGGCTCACACAATGCAGCGATTTTGTTTCAAAAGTGAGAATCATCACAGATCGCGAATTTGCTCGTTTTAGGCGTTTCACCAATAACGCCAAGGGCTAGCACGAGATCAAGCCAAATACGCACTTTTTGTTTTGACAAAGGGTTTACAAAGCACACTTTTTCACCCGCTATATTCCGCCCCCCGAATTTATTCAGAACAAGATTCTGATTATTCATATAAGAAATTCATCAACTTATAACGATAAGCCTGAGCAAACTTTGACACTATGAACGACAAAATAAAATTCGCTATTAAAGTATCGCTTAGCCTAACTCTGGCTTATCTGATCCCGTTTGCCATGGGTTGGCCGCAAGCATCGACGGCCGCAACCACAGTGATGCTGATTGCATCCACAGGCAGTCGTCGTGAATCCCTCGCCAAAGGTACCTTACGCGTGTTAGGTACATTGGTTGGTGCCGTGGTTGGCTTGTTACTGGTGGGGTTGTTTGCTCAAGACCGCTTGCTGTACATGCTGAGCGTGTCGGTTGTGGTCTCATTCATTTTTTACTTCCGTAATGCCTATCAAAAAGATCCTACGCTACTCATGCTGACCGGTGTGATGACGTTGATGATGTCCAATGGCGGTGACGCAGAAGGTGCGTTCCTTTATGGCGTTGACCGCGCCTATATGACGGTGTTTGGGGTGGTGGTTTACACACTCGTGGGAACTTTCTTATTCCCGACCAAAACAGAACAAAACCTAAGACAGCTCATCGAACAACTCAACCAAGCACAACGCGCGTTGTTCACCGCTATCTTGCAAAATTTCGAGCAAAAATCGGCAGGGCAAATCTCTCCTCAAGAAGGCGGAGAAGAAAATCCAGAAGCGGAAGAGCCACAACCTCCTAGCGTGGACACTCTCATCGAACAGATGTTTGCCGCTCAAAATGCGCTCGAACAGCGTTTTTCCACGGTCAGTGTGGAATGCAGTGACGTGTCGGCCTACATGAAAGAGTGGCGCTTGGCAGTTCATTTGAACAAGCAGGTAACGCAACAATTGACCGTCGCGGCGCACAGCCACTTTAGCCACCAGCAAGACCGTGAAAGCATCAGCAACGTTGATCAAGCCGTGGCGGAAATTGACGCGCTATTTGATACCTGCCAACAAGTCTGGGACGAAAAAGAACCCGCTTATCGTGCTCAGGAATTCAAAGTCAAATACAACCAAGCGTTGCTAGAAGACGCAGCGCACCTAGAGAAAGGCTCTGCGCTTACGCTTGGTCACCTGTTGGAACTGATGCATCAAAATTTGTCGCGTTTAGCGGAGAGCATTAGCTGTATTGACTCTGTGACGAACAATGTCTCCTTTGACGTGCCACTGCCGAAACCGAAAGGCAAGTTTCTATGGTGGGACGCAGAAAACTTTAAAACTGCGGTCAAAACCTTTGTTACCTATTGGATTGCAGGACTGATTTGGATTTATTTCAATCCACCAGGCGGCTATTCATTCGTGGTCTTCTCGACCATGTTTATGTCTTTGCTGTCGTTCGTGCCTGTGCACCCAATTTTGTTGCTTGTGCTGTTCACTTTCGGCTTCTTGTTCGCGGTGCCTTCTTACGTCTTCATTCTTCCGCAATTGGATCTCGGGTTAGAACTTGGCCTGTTCATCTTTATCTACACCTTTATCGGCTTTTATCTGTTTAACGGGCCAGTGACGATTTTCTATATGATTGGCTTGTTTGTTCTTGGTTTAGACAACAACATGTTTTATCACTTCGGGATCCTCATGACGATCATGCTGTTGTTCTACATGGTGGTGTTCATGATTATTTTCGCGCACTACTTCCCGTTTAGCTCACGACCAGAACACCTCTTTTTGACCATAAAAGAACGCTACTTCCGACATACCCGAGAGCTGTTCACTACCTATCAACAGCAGTCCAGCTCGATTATTACGCCGCTCAAACGGGCCTTGCACTTGGTGACGCTCAATGTCTCATCGAAAAAGCTCAAAGTCTGGGGTTCGAAAATCAACCACAAACACTTTGATAAAACCACGCCAGAAGCGATTGGCGCGTTTAGCAAAGCGTGTGATGTACTCAGTAATCACATCAACATCTTAATGGCCGCCGAGAAAAAGTTGATGACCAATCCACTAATTACTCAGCTTCGCCAACAGCACCGCGATTCCATCATTCCTTTGATGGCGGGCGCTTTAGCCAGCCATCAAGCAACACAAGAACTCGACTCCGTATTCGACCAATACAGTCAAGATTACCAAACATTCGAAGATAAACTGGAAGATTTTTTTAGTGAGTTGGATTTATCTGACTACGCTTATTCAGAGATAGCCGGTTTTTATATCTTGCTGAATTTAAAACGGAACGTGTTCGAAGCAATCAAGCATTGCAAGCAAACCTACGAGGATATCGATTGGGTGAACTTACAACAGAAGCGTTTTTAAAGGTGGGGATATGATGCTTCCAAAACTAACCAAACCAAGCCTCGCCATACTCTCTTTACTCGGACTCAGTGCGTGTACCACGGTAGGACCAGATTATGTTCATCCAAAGCAGGCGCCACTGCCAAGTGACTGGTCGGTGCAAAAAGCAGCCAAAGATACGCAGCAATCAGAGCAACAGCTACAACAATGGTGGCAGCAATTTAATGACTCGACTCTTAATCAGCTGGTTGAGTTGGCGAGCAAACAAAACCTCGATTTAGAAGCCGCAGGGCTACGAATTGTCCAAGCACGTTCATTGCTTGGTATTTCGACTGGCTTGCAATACCCACAAGTTCAAACCGTGTCAGGAAACCTAGCGCGTGCCTACGTAAATGATCAGGGCGTGAATAACGCCACTTTGTCGTTTGATGCTGCTTGGGAAATGGATGTTTGGGGCAAGTATGCTCGCGGTATTGAGTCGGCAGAAGCGGGTTACTACGCATCCATCGCATCGTATCACGACATCATGGTCACCATAACCGCCGAAGTGGCGCGCAATTACATCAACTATCGCACATTCCAAGAACGTATTTTGCTGTCTCGCCGCAACATAGAGATTCAAGAGCGTGTCGTACGTATTACTCAGGTGCAGTTCGACTCTGGCAACGTAACAGAGCTAGACGTTCAACAAGCTAAAAACCAACTCTACACCACCAAAGCAGCGTTACCGAGCCTCGAAGTGGCAATGAAGCAATCACGTACTGTGTTGGCTTTGCTACTGGGTCTGTTACCAGAAGAAGTAGATCGACTGCTACAGTCGGATGGGATGCACAAGCAAATCGCTGAGTACGAAGCCCAGTTCAAATCGACGGGCAGAAAATCGGCACTATCGGGCACCGACGAGCGTTCCATTGTGCCACGTCCACCGCTTTTGGATACGCAAGTGGATGCTAACTTAGTGATGCGACGTCCGGATTTGCAAGTCTCTGAGATGCAAGCTCGCGCGCAAAGTGCGCAGATTGGCGTGGCAGAAACCGCTCTGTACCCAAGCTTTTCGTTGTTCGGTTCCATCGGTATCGACAGTACGGTTCCCGATGGCAGCAGTTTCAGTTTTAGCGATTCGCTCACCATGGTGGTTGGCCCAACGTTCAGTTGGAACATTTTCCAATACGGACGCGTGAAAAATAACATTCGTTTCGAAGATGCTCGCTTCCAAGAAACGCTGACGAACTACAACAAAAAGGTACTGCAAGCCGTTAATGAAGTCACCAATGCAATCGAAGCGTATGACCTGTATTTGCAACAAAAAGATTTACGCTTGCAATCGGTCAACTCTTCCATTCGTGCGTTCAACATATCCATGACACAGTACGAAAACGGACAAATTTCATTCGAACGTCTGCTTAACTCGGTAGAAAAAATGACCCGCGCAGAAGACAGCTACGCAACGATCAAAGGGAACGTGGCGAACCAAGTTGTTGCACTCTATAAAGCCCTCGGTGGAGGCTGGCAAACCCAAACAGGCAAGCCTTTCATCAGTGAATCGATTGCCACGCAGATGACAGAGCGCACTGACTGGGGAAGTTATTTAAATGAAGAAAACCGCGTATTGCCGCCTTTGCGCCTCGAAACTCCGGCTGAGACCAGTGATGAAAACAAAACGGAGGATCTCTAATGCCTCATGAACTTTCTTGGGGAGACGTTTACTTTTCTCCCACGTTACTGGTGCTCTTTCTCGCCGTCACGGCCACGTGGATAACGGTGATGATATTGAACAAGACACGTTTGTCTCGCTTCATCGCTTTTCCGTCTCTGACGTTTATTGCCATCATGGTCGGTTATGTGGTGGCCATCGACAGCTTTTATATTCAATTTTAGGTGCCAAACAAGATGAAAAAACTATTCGTAATCGCACTCAATCTTGTCATTCTTGGTGGCGCAGCTTGGCTCGGCTATCAAAAGTTTGAGGAATACTTTAATAACCCATGGACACGAGATGGGCAAGTGCGTGCTAACGTCATCAAAGTGGCTCCTCGCGTATCAGGCCCAATTGTAAATGTCGCGGTGCAAGACAACCAAGAAGTAAAAACGGGGGATTTACTGTTTGAAATCGATCCTGCGACTTACCAGGTTGCGTTATCTCAAGCCGAAGTAGCACTGGAGCGCTCCATTGTTAGCTCTCGCGGTAAAAAAATCGAATATGACCGCTTAAAAGACATTCGTGCCAAAGACCGTGGCGCGGTTTCTCACAAGGATCTGATTCGTCGTGAAATCGCTTACGAAGAGTCGCTACTGCAAATCAAATCTGCAGAAGAGCAACTAAAATCAGCACGCCTTAATCTCAGCTTTACCAAAGTTTATGCGACCGTCGATGGTTTTGTATCTAACCTCGATATTAGAAACGGTACGCAAGCGGTCGCAAACCAACCACTGCTCGCACTGATCGACAAAAACAGCTTTTGGGTATTTGGTTTCTTCCGTGAAAACCAACTTGCGCAAATCGAACCTGGCAGCCAAGCGCGTGTCACTTTGATGTCTCACCCAGACACGCCAATTGACGCGACGGTTGACTCGATTGGTTGGGGTATTGCGCCCAAAGACGGCACGGTCGGCTACAACCTTCTTCCAAACGTAAACCCTGTTTTTCAGTGGATTCGCTTAGCACAACGTATTCCGGTGCGAATCTCCCTACAAGAACTTCCTGAAGATGTTGATCTTCGATTCGGGCTTTCTGCGTCCATCATGGTGATGAAAGAGTCATCCGCAGAAAGTGAACAATAACTAAGTGAGAAGAGCCATGGTCATTGGTAAAAACCTCAAAAATATTAATGAAGAAAACAACTTCTTCTATCTAACCTTAGCACTAGTGATTTTGTTGCTAGGGAGTGCGATGGCACAAGTCGTAGGTGAAGGGACGATTGAACACATACTTCAGGCTTTCACGGTTCTGACGTTTATCGTCTGTTTTGCGAGCCTTCGCTTTGACAAAACCTGGTCTCGTTTCCTCTACAGCCTGTTTGGTATTTGGGTTCTTGTGATTGTGATCAAGACCGTTTTCGACATCAGAGAGATGAATGTGGTGATGCTTGCCCTCACCTTTGCGTTCTTTTTCGGCACTTTTAAATCCATCGCAAGACAGATTCTTTTCACCGGCCATGTCAACAGCAACAAAGTCATTGGCTCGGTCGCGCTTTTCTTGCTGCTTGGTCTGATGTGGGCGATTGCCTACCTCATTCTGCTTGAGTTTTCGCCTGAAGCCTTTACCGGTATGGAAGCGATTTCTTGGGGGCAGAACTTCTCCAATGCAGCGTATTTCAGTTTCGTTACCTTAACCACGCTCGGTTATGGCGACATTAGTCCTCTAACACCACTGGCTCAAGTCGTGGTGTATTTAGAGGCCATCACAGGTGTTTTTTATATGGCGATTGTTGTTTCAAGTCTCGTCAGTTCTAACATTGATCATCAGGTAAACAAAAATGGATAAACAATCGGTAAAAATCGACAGTAAGCTTTTCATCAGTAATATGGTGGAATCGGCAATACGCATTGGCTTGATCTTTGTCTTGCTGATGTTTACGTACGACATCATCAAACCCTTCATCCTTCCGGTTATTTGGGGCGCTATTATAGTCGTCGCTTTAATGCCGCTTACCCAAAAATTGCAGCGTGTATATGGTGGTCGTAGAGGCTTGGCAGCCACAACCATTGCTTTACTTGGTATTGCCCTCCTTGTCACGCCACTTGTTATGGTATCAGGCTCCATTGTGGATGGTGCAACGCACGCGCTTGAAGTACTACAAAATGGACAAGTGAAAATACCAGGGCCAAAACCTTCCGTAGCGGATTGGCCTATCGTGGGTGATAAGCTCTACGAAGTGTGGACCCTATTCGCTACTAATCTTGAACAAGCTATTCAAACCTTTATGCCACAAATAAAGGCAGGACTCACATCTTTACTGGGTACACTGGGGGGCGTATTGGGAAGTTTACTGCTTTCAATCTTGTCACTTGCGATTGCAGCAGGTTTCATGACGTACTCTGAATCTGCAGCATCAGGCTTAAGAACCATCGCGATTCGAACCGCTGGTGAAAACGCAAAAAGCTGGACCACGCTTATCGCTGCGACAATTAAAAGCGTACTGCTTGGCGTAGTCGGTGTAGCGGCGATTCAAGCACTGTTGATCGGTGCTGGTTTCTTCGTATTTGGCGTTCCGGCAGCAGGTTTACTCACACTGCTTCTAATGATTTTATGTATCGCTCAGCTCCCGGCGTTGCTCGCAGTGCTACCTGTGATTGGCTTCATGTACATGACCCAAGACACCTCAACAGCAACCATGTTTACTGTTTGGGTCGTAGTTGCGGCTCTTTCTGAAAACCTGTTCAAACCAATGTTAATGGGACGTGGCGTCGACGTGCCAATGCCTGTGATTCTGCTCGGTGCCATCGGTGGTATGCTTTTCTACGGCATCGTTGGTCTGTTCTTAGGTGCCGTTATCCTAGCAATTTGGTATGAGTTATTTGTTTGGTGGTTGAGCATTGAGAAAGCACAACAGCAAGAAGAAATGGCAGAACAACAAGACGCTTCTGATGACCAATCAGAACCTGGACACGGTGCTGGTATTTAATAAATCAATAAGTTAGAAAGAAATTTAATCTATAACTTATGATATCAAACCGCTGCATTTCAGCGGTTTGATTCTATTTGGATCACAGTTTCGTCGTAATAAATGCGATAAAAATGACGTTCTTGTTAAATTTTCATACTTATTACACTTGGGAGTTGCAATCGGGCAATGAACGATGCACTCTCGATGACCACTAATTTGCTTAGGATAAAAACAATGAAATTGATCAAGCCTTTAACTTGTGCGCTTGCTCTCGCAATGAGTGGCATGGCATTCGCAGATGTAACCGTGAGTGTTCCTGACAACGTTTCAGTATTAGCGGCTAACGGTGAAAAAGCAGATCTTTCGGGTGGTTTTTTCGCCTCTGAAAGAACACTGACGTTACCTGATGGCCTTAACCAAGTCGTATTTCGTTTCGCCCCTTACTTCAACCAAGGTAATGACCGTTTAAGTGTTGAAAGCGATGTTATCGTTACACGATTTGACGCGACCAATGCCGAACTCACTCTACAAATGCCAGAATACCGCAACCTACGTGATGCGGAAGAGAAGATCAAAGACTTAGATTGGAAACTGATTGATGATTCAGGCAACGCAATCGCGGTTGACCAGGACAAGTTGCTCAAACCGGGTATGCAAATCGGTCGTGATTACGTACGTGAAATCGAAGATTATAACCAAGCTGGCGGTGCAGCAGCCGTGGCTTTTGCTGGCGCAGCGACCATGCAGCCAGTCACGCTTCCTGCAAAGGTTCCTGCGGATATGAAGCAAGTGAGAGCAACTGCGGTTAAAGCGGATTCGACAGCTGAAGAGATGCTGCACTTCTGGTACCAAAAAGCAGACGCAGAAACCAAAGCTCGCTTTAAGAAATATGTTAATCAACAGTAAATCTGGTTAACTTTATCGATATTAAAAAAGCCACTTCACGTGGCTTTTTCGATCAAAAAATTAGGAAACTTGGACAACTTTAGTATTGGCGATCAAGTCATGCAACAAACGTCGCTCCGGATGAAAGAACAACAATGCCAAATTTACCAACGGGATCCCCGGAATGAGCATCTCCAGTAAGTAGCTAATAACAAGCCTTAACCCTGCTGTAACTTTCGTTGCCTTACTATCATTTTTCATTACAACTTTAATACCAATCATGCGCATACCAATGGTTTGCCCATGACTCAATGCATTCCAGTTGATCATTAAAACCGTTGGTAAAGAAAGCAAGTAAAACGCCTGAGTTTCACGAACAAGCGTGAGGTTATCTGCTAAAGAGAGCTGAAAGTCGTTAAGAAAAGAGTTAATACTCAATGCGATGATTAACACGACCACCATCGTAAAGAGCAGGTCGATAAAACCAGCAATGATTCTCTGTTGCTTGCTCGCGATAAAAGCATACATGGACTTCAGTCACCTCAATGTAATTGGTTAAGCGAGAATGACTGAGTGTACAGACGCGCAATGGTGAGCGCAGTTTAGGTATTGCCAACATAATATTCAACTAAGAACATACTAAATCGCGGTCGTATCTCAAAAGTAATCATTACATCTTGAGCATAACCGTATCAATTTAACAAAACGCTACCAGTAACGTTCGTAAATGATATTTCCCCCAGTTTGATGGCGATACTTTTCCAAGCCTAGCTCTTGTAAAACGGGCACGGTATCTTTGATCATTTGTGGATTCCCACACATCATGACAAAGCTACGCTGAGCTGAGAATGGCGCATCAGCGGCGTTGGACAGTAAACCCGATTCGATGAGTTCAGGAATTCGGCCTTGTAATTTACCATCAACCACTTCCCTGCTAACTATCGGTATATACTTTAATCTGCCTTCATATCGTTGCTGAAGCTGTTCAATTAGGTATTTATAAACCAGATCTTTTTCGAAACGAACGGCATGAACCAGCACAATGCGCTCATTGTGAGGCGGTAAGTTTATATCATCCAGCAGCGACAAAAACGGTCCAATCCCCGTACCTGTAGATAGCAGCCACAGGTCATGAGCCTGTTTAGGAATAGAATCATGGATTAAATCGCCATGTGCGGTGGCACCGACATAAATGCTATCACCAGATTTAAGCTTTTGGAGCCGTGGAGAAAGTTGTCCTTGAGGGTCGGCTACTATTAGAAACTCCAACCAATCGAATTGCTCGCTTGGCGCATTAACCACAGAGTAAGCGCGGCTGATCGGCTTACCTTCATCATCAAGCAAAGCAAGCTTGGTGAATTGGCCAGCTTTAAAGGAAAGAGGCGCGCCAGATATTCTCAAACTGAACAGCTCACCTGTCCAATCGATGCGTTTCTCAACTCTTGCGAGGTTGAAACCTTTGAGTTCAATCATGAGACACCTCCTATCTGGTTACTCTTAGTTAAACTTACGCCTTCAACTCAATTATGTAAAGTTTCTAGTTTACATAATCAAACCACCATTTCATTTCACATTTTAAAAACAATTTTATTACATATTAAATGATTACATCTAGAATAAATGCTCAAAGTGATAAGTCGCGTCGCAATTTGTGGCAAAGCAGATGAAAAAGGAGCAATAAAAATGGACACACTGTTAAAGGACTTTCCCGTTATCACAGAGATAAAAGTCGCATGGGGTGAAATGGATGCTCTGCAACACGTTAATAACGTGGTCTATTTTCGCTACTTTGAGACCGCACGTTTAGATTACTTCAACAAAATTAACCTGCTGGTCGACCTGCAGACCTCGCAAATTGGACCTGTACTGAGCGAGACTCAATGCCGCTACAAATTGCCTGTTACTTACCCAGACACGCTATTAGTCGGTTCTCGCGTAATCGACATGCAAGAAGATCGCATCACGATGGAGTACCAAGTGCTGAGTAAGAAGTGGGGTAAAATTGCGACCATCGCGACCGCCACTGGTGTGATGTTTGATTTTAAGAACAACGTTAAAGCTTCGATTCCAGATCACGTTCGCCAGTCGATTTTAGACTTGGAAGGAACCGTGGGTAGTACGCATCATTTGGAGTAACAATAAACGAGAGATTAAAGGCGAGGTTCCCGACAGCGCTTCTTCATCGCTATCGGGAATGATGCTGAGATACCATTCCAACTTACGCAATAAGAAAACTAGAGTCATTCTAATGAGCCTAAGTGAATCATTCGAAACCTCGCTAAACGTAACAGCAGCGCGACTCTTCCAGCCTACGCGATAAGAAAGCTACGTCATTCTAGCGAGCCATAGCGAGACTAAGAATCTACTTACCGCTTGCTGCAGACCATAAAGCCATGAATAAACTCAATACAATCTGAGAGTAGATTCTGAATCACGCTCGTTCCTCGCGGTTCAGAATGACGGTTCGAGTTTGGCTCTGAGCTCTACAAAACCATCTAAAAAAGCGATTGCAGACAAGCCTATATGACCATCCGAAATTTCGCTTTAGACGTAACAGTAGAGCGACTCTTTCAGCCCACGCGATAAGAAAAGCTACGTCATTCTAACGAGCCAAAGCGAGACCAAGAATCTACTTGCCGCTTGCTGCAGACCATAGAGCTATGAATAAACTCAATACAATCTGAGGGTAGATTCTGAATCACACTCGTTCCTCGCGGTTCAGAATGACGGTTCGAGTTTGGCTCTGAGCTCTACAAAACCATCTAAAAAAAGCGATTCCAGAAGAACCTAAGTGAGTCACTCGGAATCTCGCTTTAGACGTATCAGTAGAGCGACTCTTCCAGCCTACGCGATAAGAAAAGCTACGTCATTCTAGCGAGCCATAGCGAGACTAAGAATCTACTTGCCGCTTGCTGCAGACCATAGAACCATGAATAAACTCAATACAATCTGAGGGTAGATTTTGAATCACGCTTGTTCCTCGCGGTTCAGAGTAACAGTTCGAGATTGGCTCTGATCTCTACAAAACCATCTAAAAAAGCGATTCCAGACGAGCCTATGTGACCATCCGGAATTTCGCTTTAGACGTAACAGTAGAGCGACTCTTTCAGCCTACGCGATAAGAAAAGCTGCGTCATTCTAGCGAGCCATAGCGAGACTAAGAATCTACTTGCCGCTTGCTGCAGACCATAGTGCCATGAATAAACTCAATACAATCTGAGGGTAGATTCTGATTCACGCTCGTTCCTCGCAGTTCAGAATGACGGTTCGAGTTTGGCTCTGACCTCTACAAAACCATCTAAAAAAGCGATTCCAGATAAGCCTAAGTGACCATCCGGAAAATCGCTTTAGGCTTATCAGTGGAGCGACTCTTCCAGCCTACGCGACAAGAAAAGCTACGTCATTCTAGCGAGCCAAAGCGAGACTAAGAATCTACTTACCGCTGCTGCAGACCATAGAGCGGTTAGCAGAATGTCTCGATGTACAGCGCTTCCACCTTATCTCTGGCCCATTGCGTTTTACGCAGGAACTTCAGCGACGATTTGATTGAAGGATCTTTCTTGAAACAGTTCACACGAACGCGCTCATACATGCCATTCCAACCAAAGTGTTCAACTAGTCGGGTGACGATTTTCTCTAAACTCAACCCGTGAAGTGGGTTATTCGGCTGCTGTTGGCTCATGCTATTGATCCGGTAAAGTGAAGTTTCGCGCTAATCTAACTCAAACTCGCCGTGCAACCTAATGTTTTAACCTTGAATTGGCCTACGACTCTCCCCTATAGTAGCCCAAACTTCTTAAAAGCCCTTTTCATTATGAAAGCCCTCAACGACCTCAATATTTTTGTCGAAACCGCGCGCCAAGGCAGCTTTTCAAAAGCCGCTAACAGCATGGACATGACACCTGCCGCCATTAGCGCATCGATTAAGCGTCTTGAAGGGCAAATCGGTTTCCCACTGTTTGTGCGTTCCACCCGAAGCCTGCGTTTAACCTCAGAGGGCGAACTGTTTTTAGACAAAACCACGCAAGCGTTGGCAACATTGCAAGAGGGGTTGGATCAGATCTCAAGTGCGCGCGGGGAGTTGTCTGGTCAGCTGCACATTACTGCACCCTCCGATTTTGGTCGCAATATGTTGCTCGATTGGGTGGATGAGTTCATCGATCTCTACCCAAATGTTTCCATTAAACTAGAGCTGTCCGATAGCTTGACGGATATGTATACCAAGCCTGTCGATATTGCGATTCGCTACGGCGAACCGGCCGACTCCAATCTGGTCGTATTGGCATTGTGTGGGTCAAACGAACGGATATTATGTGCATCGCCAGAGTACGTAGCTACACATCCAGAACTCACCTCTCCTGCCGATTTAACGCAACACAATTGCTTGTGCTACATGGTCGCGGATTCGGTCTACAACAAATGGACGCTCACGCGTGGCAGCGAGAAAGAACAAATCGTGGTCAGCGGTAACTTGTTGAGCAACGATAGTGACTTGCCACACCGGTTAGCGATCAAAGGCAAAGGCATTGCGAATAAATCATTGATGGACATTAGCCGAGACTTAATCGAGGGAAGATTGGTGCGAGTGTTACCAGAGTGGGATTGCGGCCCAGTGCCGCTCTACATGGTATGTGCCGATCGTCGATTATTGACGCCAACGATTCGGACTTTCCGCGACTTTATCCAACAAAAATGCTGCCAGCAACGCGCCAACGTGCTGGCAACCTTCTGTCATTAGGCGATAAATCGAAGAGGACGAATCTGGGTATATTCAACCCAATCATTCTCTTCCAATGTTTCAAGAAACGTCGCCATATGCGGGCTTTGCAAATGCTTATCCAAGGCCTCTTGCGATGCCCAGATTTCTTGGAACATAAATAGGCCATCAACTTTTTCGTCGAGATACAACTCGTATTGGCAACAGCCTTCTTCTTTACGAGTTGGCTCTAGTAAACCAGCAAGCAAATTCACCACCTGATCCTTACTATCTGGATAGGCTTTCACTTCTGCGACTAAGTGGATCATCGTTTTATCACTCTTTTGCGATTTATATATTGATTACGGGGTTCTACGTCACCTGTAAGTAAGCTCGAATTAGATCTCGGTGAATACGGTTTCTGCGTCCCAGCGAGACTTTGGCGTTTTCGCGTTGAAGTCATCTTCCGCGTGGTAGCCAAGCGGCACGATCACAACACTGGTATAACCTTTTTCACGCAAGCCAAATTCTTCATCCAGCACTTTTGGATCAAACCCTTCAATTGGTACTGCATCGATTTCTAACGTCGAAGCACCCAACAGCAACGTACCCACGTTGAGGTAAACTTGTTTCTCCATCCAATGGTTTGCATCTTTCAAATCAAAACGGTGCATGTTCACAAAGTAGCTACGACCACCGCGCACAGCCGCTTTCGCTTCTTCAGTTGGGAATCGACCATCTTTTTCTTCTTGCACCATTAGCGCTTCAATGTAGTCGTTATCAATGCCTGTTTTTGCACAAAACACCAATACGTGAGAAGCGTTGAGAATCTTCGCCGCGTTAAACGCGTAATTCTCTTGCGCCGCTTTAGCGATGCGCTGCTTGCCTTCTTCTGTGCTTGCCAGAATGAAATGCCAAGGCTGGGAGTTCACACTCGATGGACTAAAACGAATCAGCTCTTTAACTGCGTCGATTTTTTCTTGAGGTAGCTTGCGCGTTGGGTCAAACACTTTCGTTGAGTAACGAGATTTTGCAGCTTGTACGATATCCATGAGGTTCTCCAATTAATGAATTTAAGCTGTGTAACAGCATAACCTCATGAGATAAAGGGAAAAACCGATTTCGATTAAAAACATTTTCAAAATAAATTTGAAAATAAAACGATAAGAAAGGCTTTGAGCGTTCTCACTGAACTTCTTCATCTTTTCAGCAATAATGCATGTTTGCTCGCAACCAAACTCAACTCATGCTGCCTCAAGATAACGTTATTACATCCTTTCTGTGCAAAAAGCTCGGTCACAATCACCTTCGAATTGCCGGCGAATATTGGCACATTGAGAAGTTGGTGGCCTTGCAATGCATGATGTTGAAAGAAGCGCCTAACCTCCAAGAAGGGCTGCTTTGGTGGAGCAAAAGTGTCTCATTATTCGACCGCCGTTTGTACGTCACATTGCAACATGGTGATGCCCAAATCCATCTGCAAGTAGAATGCAGAACAGCCGATATGCCAAATTGGGCGGAGTCGGTGTTTGGCTTGCTCAAAATGCAGTTGGAGACGCTTGAGCTAAGCGAATCAATACAAGTACAAGTTCACGCCAACAATCCACTCACGGCCGATATTTTTCTAAAGGAAACGCGAGATTCTAAAACGAGTTCAAGCGTGTTTGAACTGGTGAAACATGTTTATTTGCTACTTTCTCACCAGCCAATTGAACAACCCGAATTGCTGAGTGTTTTGAACGCCTTGTTCATCAAAAACAGCAATTACGCGCTCAAGTTAGAGCAAGCGGCAAGGCAACTGGGCGTCTCCAAACGCACCTTGCAACGTCGACTGCAAGAGAAGCAAATGAGCTACTCTCAATGCGTTGATTTCGCTAAAAGAAAGCAAGCACTCACTTTGCTTGCCGACACCCAACTCACAACGCAGCAAATCGCCTATCAACTTGGTTATGAAGAACCTTCGAACTTTCACCGCACTTTTCGTCGTTGGTATCCGTTTTCACCCATGCAATATCGCCAGCAGTGCTTAGATAACCGCACTCATCTCAACAACCAACCCATCCGCTTGTACTACGCCAAAGCGAATACTTTAGCCGATAACGACATTGACCAACCCGTCGGTAAAATCTGGATGGAAGTGGATAATATTGCGTTTGAGAAAGTGGTCTCGGTAGAATGCCGTGACCGTGATGGCGCATGGCGGCGCTACCCCGCTTTCTTCGAGCGTTTTTTAAGTCATGGCACCGAACTATGGGCAACGACCGAACTTCCGGTAGCGCACCCCCTTACCTTTCGCCTTTGTTATGAAGTCGATGGGGAACGTTACATTGAGAATAACCACCAGCGTGACTATGTGGTCTCCAAGGGGCTTTTAATTGGCGCAACGGAATACATTGTCCCGACAAGACAACTTATCCAACTCGGCACTCAGTACACCTTGTTTGTGGAACTCGCGTGTAGATTAAAAGACGTAGCGAAGATCGATTGCTACGTGGGTGACGCGCCAGCTCTGCACGCAATGAGCCAAACTCAGAATGCAGAAGATTACACATGCTGGGCGCTACAACTTCCCCTCACCCAAACGGCTAAACAGTGTCGATTCCGACTCTATGATCATTCTGGTAATGAGTTAGCCAAAGACCATTACCCGATTCAATACCCAATTGTGCAACCACTCAGTTAAATATGTAGCACAGTTCAAATTCAGCACTTCGTGACATCATTTCACGTCTCTTTTGGCGTGAAATGACACTCTCAATTTCAAACCTTTGATTTATCGTTTCCGCATTGCTGCACAACGGAGACAAAAACCGTGTTTGAAACCTTACCTAACCCTATGAATAAAATAAAAATACTCCCTATAGCGATCGCCCTAGCTCTTTCTGGCTGTGGTAGCGATGAAACTACGCCAACCGATACAGGAAGCCACGTGGCATCTCCTGATTGGCAAGACCAGATCATTTACTTCTTGATGATCGACCGTTTTAACGACGGCGACAACACGCTTAACGATCAAGGTCAGAATGAATACGATCCTACCTCAGACAAGAAATTCAGTGGTGGAGACCTGGTTGGTGTCAGTGACAAACTGGGCTACATCGAAGACCTAGGCGCTACCTCTATCTGGATTACACCGCCAGTGGCAAACCAATGGTGGGATGCCGAGCAAAACTACGGCGGCTACCACGGCTACTGGGCGCGTGATTTCCAAAAAGTGGATGAGCACTTTGGTGACATGGAAAGCTACCAAGCGTTAGCGCGAGAAGTGCACGCTCGTAATATGTTCTTGATTCAAGACATCGTGACCAACCACGTAGGTAACTTCTTCACTTACGATGACCCATACTATTACGACCCTAGCCTACCTTGCCAAGGTTTCCGTTTGATTGAAAATGCGCTGCCAGCAGGGCAAGAACTGCCTTATCCGCTCAACATGAATGAGTGTAAAGAAGACGGTACTGGCATTTACCACTGGACGCCAAGCATCACCGACCACAACGATCCCGTCCAAGAAAAAACCTGGCAACTGTCGGATCTGGATGATCTAAATACGTCCGATCCTGAAGTACGCGCTTATTTAAAAGAGAGCTACCGAAAATGGATCCGCGAAGTGGGCGTTGACGGTTTCCGTATCGATACCGTGAAGTTTGTTGAGCACGATTTCTGGAACGACTTCCTGCACGCCGACGATGGTGTGATGACTCAAGCGGTTGATACTGGTCGCGATAACTTCCTGACCTTTGGTGAAGTCTTCGAAACATCTACGCCTTACAACACAGAAGGCGAAGAGAAGATGCTGACTTACATCGGCGAAAGCGGCTCGCCGGAGCAGTTAACCTCGGTGTTGAACTTCCCATTGCAAGCAACCATGACTCGCGTGTTTGCAGCAGGACAACCGACCGATTACCTACGCTTCCGTCTTGAAAAAATGATGGCGATGTTCCCGAATCCATACATCATGCCGAACTTCATTGATAACCACGATATGCCACGTTTTCTATCACAAGGCAGTGTCAATGATATGAAGCAAGCGCTGATCACAATGATGGCTGTGCCGGGTATCCCTGTGATTTACCAAGGGACAGAACAGGCGATGTCAGCGGCGCGCGATGCGATGTTCGCCGGAGGGTACCGTGAAGATGGCAACTACGTAGACTCGTTCGACCAAAACAGTGAGATGTACTTGTTTATTCAAGAACTTGCCAAGCTACGCACTGAAAACAAAGTCATGACACGTGGCGAAATAAAAGTGATTGGCAGCGATAAAGCGGGTGCGGGCGTGTTCGCCTTTACCCGAACGTTGGATAACGACGAAGTCTTGGTTGTGATGAACACATCCAACTCGCCGATGTTGATGAACCAACTCGATGTAGAACAAGTTGGCGGCACCGTCTTCCAACAACAAATCATGTCGAACTGGGCAGAAGCTCCAGAACAGTTAATCGCAGATGAAAATGGTCACGTAACCCTTGAGCTACCAGCCAAGTCTGCAGTGATTTACTCAAAAACAAGCAGCAATCAATCTGTAGATACGCCAGACCTCAACATCCAACTAGCGCAGGATTGGGAAGGACAAACCATCACTGGTGATATTGTTATCGCGGGTAGTGCGAACGCCAACGAGAAGTTGAACCTCGTCATCGATGGTAACTTGGAAACAGCGCAAACCATTACTGTAGGCGCTGATGGTCAGTTTAGAGTCACGCTGTCGACCCGTCACTTTGCGATTGGCGAACAGCAACACCGCTTCGCGATTTATTCCACCGAGAAAAAAGCAGGCATCGAGGACGTGAATTTTATCTCCAACCTAAGCTGGTCAAACACGCCGGACGACACCATTGATGATGCGGGCGATGCACAAGACGGCGTGGGCGGCCCAAACGGCAACTACTCATTACCAACCGATCCAACGTTCGACAAAGACAACAGCCAACTCGCGATCAACAAAGCAGAAGTGTTTACCGTTGGCAGTAACGTACGTTTGACCTTCACTATGGACAAAATCACCGACACTTGGTTGCCACCAAACGGCTTCGACCACGTGGGTTTCACCATCTTTATTGATTTACCTGAAGAAGCCGCAACTAACTTGTCTGAGCTACCGAAGATCAACGCTTCTATGCCAAGCGGAACCTGGAGTCGTAATGCGGTTGTTTTTGGCTGGCAAAGCTCGATTTACAACACCAAAGGAGCAAATGCGACGACATGGGGAGAAGCGGTCACGCCAGCACCAACAGTGACAGTAGACAAAGCCAATAACACTATTTCGATGGACTTTGCGAGTGACGCGCTGGGTCGACCTGATTCACTGGATGGCATTCGATTCTATGTGACGACTTGGGACTTAGACGGCCTTTCGGCAACTTACCGTCCGCTAGAACAAAACAAAGGCCCTTGGAACTTCTCCGGTGGCGCATCGGATGAAAGTAAGATTTGGGACGATTTACCAATCATCACCTTGTCGGAATAAACCGTTAAATAAGACACCGCCCAGCGTTATGACTGGGCGGTCATCAACAAAAGAATGCAGAAAGAAACTTCTGCTCGTTTTTATTCTAGCTAAAGAATGATTTCACCCACAGCACCAGACTGTCCCAAAGCTGAGCGAACCACGAGCCCTCTTCTACCGCTTGGCTGCTGACCAAGGGATAACTCGCCACGGTACTGTCATCGCTTTTCCAAACGACCTTACCAATCTCATCTCCTTGCGCGATCGGCGCAATCAACGGTTCATTTAACACCACACTCTTATCAAGCCCAGCCGTCATTGAACGAGGCAGAGTGAGATAGGCATCTTTAGCAAAGATCGCCTCAACTTGATTGGTATTTCCCTTCCAAACGCGAACTTTAGACTCAACTTGGCCTTGCTTAGCAACTTGCTTTGTGTCATAAAAACGAAAACCATAGCTGAGTAGATTCTTCGATTGGCTGATCCGAGCCTGTTTACTTGGCGTGCCCATCACCACCGAGATAAGGCGCATTCTTCCTTCTTTGGCCGAGCTCACCAAGCTGTATCCGGCATTGCTGGTGTAGCCGGTTTTGCCCCCGTCGACATCAATGGAATTGTCCCACAACAACTTATTGCGGTTGTACTGCGTAATGTCGTTCCACTTGAAGACTTTCTCGCTGTATAGCGCATACACATCGGGAACATCGCTGATGATCGACTGCATGAGTCTTGCCATATCGGTTGGTGAGGTTTGGATGCCATCACTATCAAGACCATGGGAGTTCACAAAATAGGTGTCTTGCAGTCCTAATTTCTCCGCCCAACCATTCATCAAGGCGACAAAGCCGCGTTCACTGCCTGCAACATGCTCAGCCAGTGCAACGCACGCGTCATTTCCTGATTGGATGATCACGCCGCGCATTAAGTTCGCAACACTAATTTCATCTTTCGGTTTGATGAACATTTTAGAAGAACCGGGAAACTTGGCCGACCACGCGTTTTCGCTCACGGTGACAACATCATCCCATTTCAAACGCCCCGCTTTGATTTCTTGTCCAACTACATAAGCGGTCATCAACTTGGTTAAACTCGCCGGAGCAAGGCCTGCTCGCCCGTTATACTCGGCAATAATGGCACCGGATTGAAAGTCCATTAATACGTAGCCTTTTGCCTGTAACTGAGGTGGGTTGGGCGTAACAACGGCAAAAGTAGGTACGCTTATTAAACAAGTCACAATTGTCCATCGAGCCAGTGACACTTTCATCCGACTTCCTCCATGCTCTTACTTTGTCGCAACTCTATTGAGCATAGCTCACTCAACCAGTTGCACCAGTCGCTAATCGTTTCATTTTCTTGAACTTACATTGATTTGACCAAGGTATAGAACTGAAGAGGCAATTGGGAAATAGCGTTGGTTCTTCATGCCATTCGCAGTAAAGTAGCGCTACCCCTCAATAAGGAAATAAAGATAACAATGAACGCTCAATCATTTATCGACGCAGGATTGCATTACACTCCCCACAGTTTTACCGTTCCTCTGGATTACCAAGACGCAAGCAAAGGCACCATTGAAGTCTTCGCCCGTGCGGTTTGCCTAGTTGGCGATGAAGAATCGACCAAACCTTGGTTGGTTTACTTTCAGGGCGGGCCTGGCTTTCCCTCTCCGCGTCAAAACGGCAATAGCGGCTGGGTAAAGCGCGCGCTGCAAGAGTACCGAGTTTTGCTCCTCGACCAGCGCGGTACGGGCAATAGCAGCGTAATTAATCACCAGACGCTTGCTCACCTCACGCCAGAGCAACAAGCAGACTACTTGAGCCACTTCCGAGCGGATAACATCGTGCGCGACGCGGAATACATTCGTGAGCAATTTGGCGTCGAAAAATGGGCGATCTTAGGTCAAAGCTTTGGTGGTTTTTGCTCCCTCACCTATTTGTCTTTGTTCCCAGACAGCTTGCTACAAAGCTACATCACAGGTGGCGTGCCATCAGTCTCGCGTCATGCCGACGATGTGTATGAAGCCACCTTCAAACGCACCATGGAGAAAAACCAAGCGTTCTTCCAACAATTTCCAAGTGCGCAACAACTTTGCCAAAACATTGCGAATCACTTGCTGGAAAACGAAGAGTACCTACCAAATGGTCAACGCTTCACGGTGGAGCAATTTCAACAAATCGGCATCAACTTTGGTGTGAGTGATACTTTCTTGCCAACTTACTATTGGCTAGAAAGCGCGTTGATTGAAGTGAACGGCAAACCACAACTTCGTTATGAGTTCTTGAACGATATGTTGGCGCAGCAAAACTTCCAAACCAACCCGATCTACGCCATTTTGCATGAATCGATTTACTGCCAAGGCTTTGCGTCGAATTGGAGTGCGCACCGTGTTCGCCAAACCCGACCAGAGTTTAATTATGAACCTGGCCAGCCATTTTACTTTACGGGGGAAATGGTCTTCCCGTGGATGTTCGACCAATACGTCAACCTCAAACCACTAAAAGACGCCGCAGAAATATTGGCCGCGAAAGACGATTGGGCTGCGCTGTACGATCAAACACAATTGGCTCAAAATAAAGTTCCTGTCAGTTGCGCCGTTTACGCCGATGATATGTTTGTTGAAATGGATATCAGCCGAGAGACACTCGCGTTAATCCCAAATTCAAAAGCGTGGATCACCAACGAGTACGAGCACAACGGTTTGCGTGCCGACGGTGAACGTATTCTCGACAGGCTCATTGCCATGGGAAAACAGACCGCAGCTACGTTGAAATAAGCAGGACAGACGTTAGAAAAACGCCTTTTCAGTATTTGGTGAAAAGGCGTTTATAGCGGCTTATGAACAATGGCGATCAGTCATTCACTCTTTGTCCCTAAACCTTTATCCCTCACCACCTCATGTATAAAACTGCGACATGTCCTTTCCTTGTCAATGACTCCGGTGATTATTTGGTGCTTCTTGCGCCTAACTTTTTTGAAGGGCCTAAAACAGAATAACAACATAAATTTAAACCAAAAGTATCGGCCCCAACCTACCTGACTCACTATAATTAATGCTTATAATTTGAACACATAGCGGCTTCACCTGCGGACATGCCCCCCCTATCAAAGACCGCCAGGCCCCGCCTACTCATAATATCCGTATAATTTGTCCGTATTTCCGACTAGTTTAGTCAGGTATACTTCGTGCCGCTAAAATTTTAAGGTCGTTGACCACCTGTATTTTTAAAGGAAACCTCATGAGTCAGTATGTAGTTTGTGCGCTGTACAAGTTTGTTGAGCTGAATAACTATCAAGAGCTACGCGAGCCATTACTTGCGTTGATGGAAAAACACCATATTCGCGGAACATTACTACTGGCAAGTGAAGGTATCAACGGTACTGTTGCATCTGATCGTGCAGGTATTGATACGCTACTGGAGTGGCTAAACAACGAACCTCGTTTGACTGGCACCGTATACAAAGAGTCGTATTCTGAGACCCAGCCATTCAATCGCACCAAAGTGAAATTGAAAAAAGAGATCGTAACATTAGGTGTTGAAGGTATAGACCCTCGCCACGTAGTGGGGACTTACGTGAAACCTCAAGAGTGGAACGATCTTATTGCTGATCCTGAAGTGTTTGTTGTCGATACACGTAATGATTACGAAATCGAGATCGGGACATTCAAAGGCGCTGTAAACCCAAATACTGAAACCTTTCGTGAATTCCCAGACTATGTAAAAGAAAACATGGACCCGGCAAAACACAAGAAAGTTGCGATGTTCTGTACCGGTGGTATCCGCTGCGAAAAATCAACTGCTTACATGAAAGAACAGGGCTTTGATGAGGTCTACCACCTAGAAGGCGGCATTCTTAAATATCTTGAAGAAGTTCCTCAAGAAGAGAGCATGTGGGAAGGCGATTGTTACGTATTTGACGGTCGTGTTGCCGTGAACCACCAGCTAGAAAAAGCAGATTACGATTTATGTAACGCTTGTCGTCTACCGATCACTGAAGAAGACAAACAGTCAGAATTGTTCGAGCAAGGCGTGAGCTGTCCAAAATGTCACGGCACACACTCAGAAGAACAAATTGCTCGATTCCGCGAGCGTGAAAAACAAATTGTTCTTGCAGAGCAGCGAGGCGAGCAGCATGTTGGTGGTGAAAGTGCCAAGCAAAGAGAAGCCCGACGTGCCGCTAAGTACGCGCAAAAAGAAGCGCAGCGTAAACAAGACTAAGCCCAACTCTCCTTATATTTAGCGAGCTGCCGTATAGTGGCTCGCTTTTACTGCGCACCAATACTCTTTCAGTACAGTTTTGTATCCCTCACCAATACCTCTAGTTGATTGTTTCTTTTGCCTTCGGGTAGCCCCACCATTTCATCATAAGCACTTTGATGTACTAAAACCTGCTTATTTGCTTTGATATTCCTGCACTTCTTTTGCATCTCGATCAGGGAATGAGCCCTCAAAAAGATGCCGTTGTCATCAGTGATAAATTGCGCTTCTCCATCAATCACAACAGATGCCTGATACAATGCGAGATCAAGCGAATGAATGACCAATTTATCTACATAGAAGTATTTTTGTAACTTACTCAATGGTATTGCCATGTGTCACCTCCCTAAAAGTTACCTTTACGTTTTGTAGAATAAAACCGATCATTGGATGAGATTTCTTCGGTTTACTTGCGTACAACATCGGAAACTAAAGAGGATTCCGATGCAAACAATCAATGTCGTGTGGTTAAAACGAGATTTAAGGCTGACTGACCATCAACCACTAACTCAAGCATTATCAACAAAGCACCCAACTGTGCTTTTATATATTGTTGAACCATTGCTATTGAACAACCCACACTATTCTGAGCGCCACTGGCGATTTGTTTGGCAATCACTGCAAGACATGGATGAGACGCTCAAAGCATATGGGCATCGAATCACGGTGCTGTTTGACGATGCCTTAGCATGTTTTCAATCAATTCAAGCGCAATATCAAATCAACGCTGTTTTTTCTCACCAAGAAATAGGACTCAACTGCACCTTTGAGCGCGACAAACAAGTTGCCGCTTGGCTGTATAAGCAGAACATCGACTGGTTTGAGTTCGAACACGGTGCTGTTATCAGAGGTGCAAAAAACCGGCAAGGTTGGGACAAACATTGGGACTCTGTCATGAGAGCCTCAATAAGCCCTATTGAGCTCCAAACCGACTTATTGCATTCATTGGATGCAGAAGCTCTCGGCTGTTCGTTTTCGCCACCATCATCCTGGCTATCAAAATGCAAAGGAATGCAAACGGGAGGAAGCCGGCTCGCTTGGAAAACACTAGAGGACTTTTTTCATCGTCGAGGTCGTGATTACTATCGAAGCATTTCTAGTCCCACAGCCTCACGCACAGCCTGTACTCGACTTTCTCCATACCTCGCTTGGGGTAACATATCCTTGCGTGAAGTTTATCAATACCTTTTGAAACACTGGCAAGTCGCTGGATTTCGTCGCAGCTTAATTGCATTGTCTTCACGGCTTCATTGGCACTGTCACTTCATCCAAAAATTCGAATCGGAATACGACATGGAGTTTTACTGCGTTAATCGGGCTTACGAACCATTGATTAAACAAAGTAGTACTTTCGATGAAGAAAAGTTAGCAGCATGGAAATCCGGGCATACTGGCGTACCTTTGATTGATGCCTGCATGCGCTGTTTGCACCACACTGGTTACATTAACTTTCGCATGCGTGCCATGCTGGTTAGCTTTCTTACTCACCACATGAACATGGATTGGCGAGTAGGTGTAACGCATTTAGCGCAACTGTTTCTCGACTTTGAGCCTGGAATTCATTACCCACAATTCCAAATGCAAGCAGGAGTAACCGGGACTAACACAATCCGTATTTATAATCCGATCAAGCAAGCCCAAGAACATGATCCTAACGGTACGTTCATCTACAAGTGGGTACCTGAGTTACAAATGGTTCCTCCCCCTCTTTTATTCGAGCCCTGGACAATGACCCAGATGGAAGCTGTCATGTATCAATTGCAGCCAGATAGCCGTTACCTTGCACCTATTATCGCACCAGACAAAGCAGCTAAGGCAGCAAGAGAGCGCTTATGGACGTGGCGGAAACGAGCTGATGTGAAACAAGAAGGCAGACGAATTCTTGCGCGACATGTTAGACCCTCAAAAGAAAGTAGGACGCGATGATCATCTTTCAATCACGATGCGTACAAATGTAAACACACTCCAGGGAACCCGTTGTACCCTCAACTAGTAAGGAACACATTATGTTCAAACGTATCTTAGTTATCGCGGCGACACTGATGGCGACATTATCTTTTATGCTTCCCGTCAAGGCTCATGAGCATGGCATGATGAAAGCCGATATTGTCGACGTTGCCGCTGAAAACGGCTCTTTCAATACGCTTGTTGCTGCGGTGAAAGCAGCGGGCTTGGTTGACACTCTCAAAGGAGAAGGCCCATTTACTGTTTTTGCACCAACGGATGACGCTTTTGCAAAACTGCCAGACGGCACAGTCGACATGCTCTTAATGCCGGAAAACAAAGACAAGTTAGTATCTGTTTTGACTTATCACGTCGTCCCAGGGAAAGTGATGGCTGCCGATGTTGTTAAGCTAGACAAAGCGACTACGGTTCAGGGGCAAGATGTGATGATTAAAACCATGGGCGATAAAGTCATGGTTAACGATGCAAATGTCATTGCAACCGATGTGAAAGCTAAAAACGGTGTCATTCACGTGATTGATACTGTCATCATGCCGAAATAACACCATTCAGAGGGCGGTACAATCCGCCCTTTAGACAGAACTTCTTCCACCCTTAGCACGATTCCTCTCCACTTATCCCCAACAAACCCCCACTCATTCACCATGACTATAAAAAGGATGAAAACAAAATTAAAATCAATACCTTGTAAGACGACACTGCACAATATTGACGAGGTTAAGATATCGTTACCTTTCAATTTGAGAACAGGATTCCATGTCAGTGACGTTTACTTTTCCACATGTAAATTCTTAAGCTAAATTTTGGCTGCTCAATCACATTTCGGCAAACCATTCGAAAGGGTGGGACGCAAAGCTTCCGGTCTGTCAGCATTTAAAAATCTAAAAGAATGCTCATGATAGCGGGGTTACCATGACGCAGTGTTACAGAAGTCCAATTTCTGTAGCGTTGCTTTATGCTCAGCATGCGCCGGGGTGTGACATTAGTTTGTCAGCCATAACAGAGGACATGTGATGAAATCATTTCCAACCAAATCCGTACTCGCGTTAGCACTTGCAAGCATTAGCTCAGGTGCTGCGGCTCACGGTTATGTATCAGAAACCAATGGTGGTGTCGCTGCAAGTCGCTCGGCACTATGTAAGTATCCAACGCCAGATACTAACGAAAAAAATAATAACTGCGGTGCGATTCAATATGAACCGCAAAGCGTTGAAGGCCCTGATGGCTTTCCCGAAACAGGGCCTCGCGATGGTAAAATAGCGAGTGCCGAAACCGCTTTAGCAGCTGCCCTTGATGAGCAAACTGCCGACCGTTGGGTAAAACGCCCTATTCAAGCAGGTACACAAACTTTTGAATGGACATTTACCGCTAACCACGTGACGCGCGACTGGAAATATTACATCACCAAGCCTGATTGGAACCCAAACGCTTCACTATCACGAGACTCTTTTGATCTAACTCCTTTCTGTGTCGTCGACGGCAATATGGTTCAACCCCCGAAACAGGTAAGCCATCAATGTAATGTGCCTACTCGCGAGGGATACCATGTCATCCTGGCAGTATGGGATGTTGGCGACACTGCAGCCTCATTTTATAACGTGATCGATGTGAAATTTGATGGTGACAGTCCCGTTATTCCAGATTGGAAGCAAGGCGGTCAAATTATTCCTACAATGGATTTAAATATTGGGGATTCGGTTTATACACGCGTATTTGATCAAGCAGGTGAAAACGTGGCGTATAGAACTGAACTAGAAATTACCGATGCAGCAATGGGCCAAGCGAAAAACTGGTCTTACGCACTCGCGACTAAGCTAAACCAAGAACAAGCAAAACTGCAAGCCGGGCAGTATGCAGAGGATAAATTCACTCCTGTTTATGGTACTAATCCGGTGTATCTGCAAGCAAATAGCGGCCTTGAGCGAGTAGAGATCGGCTATAACATTGAAACTCCTGTTCCAGAATACTCACTCACAGTAGATGGCTTAGCAGACGAATATATCATTGAGTCAACACCGACAACGTTGGATCTGACACTAACTGCTGAAGGCGATTTAAATGCAGAACTCACCGTTTACAATCACCATCGCGAGCCACTTGCAAGTTGGGCAAACGAAATGAAAGACGGCTCGGTAGAGGCGATATCGCTCGCTTTAAGTAAATCGGAGCCGGGTCACCATATGCTCGTAACACGTATTAAGGATAAAGATGGCAACTTGGTGGATCAGCAAACACTCGACTTTCACTTAAAAGAAGAGTCAGTTACTCCACCACCATCTGATGAGTACGATTTTGTCTTCCCTGAAGGACTATCTAGCTACACGGCGGGCACAAAAGTGCTTGCCAGCGACGGGGGCATTTATCAATGTAAACCTTTCCCATACTCTGGTTACTGTATGCAGTGGAAAGAAAGCGCAAATCATTACGAGCCTGGAATAGGTTCACACTGGGAGATGGCTTGGGATAAAGTCAACTAAATCACCCTTTGAACGTTAAGTAAAAAGAGCCTCACGATGAGGCTCTTTTATAATCAAACGCAAAAATGACAGCTTTCCCGGTCTAAACCATGAACACCAGATAAACTAGTGAGATGCGCTCGCCCCTCAATCAGCCCCATTTCATACCCTTCTAGTAAAACGGATTGTCGCATTGATAAGCGCTGAACATGAAAATTATCTGGTGGGGCAATCACCCTAACATGTGTTCCTGGTGGAGGGTTACGAATAAACTCTAATGATTGATTATAGTTATCTGCACGTCTTAACATCGCATCCGCCATTTTGGGGTGCTCCGCAAACAGTTTCTTCATCAGCCATGTGGTCTTAACTGGCTTTTTGGCATAATTCAGCGGGTGAGAGAGTACTACGGTTATGTCGCGAGCCCCTCGACGATAAGCCTCACGCACTGGGATAGAATCAGCGACCCCACCATCGGTATAACAACCGCCAGAAAAACAAGGGGTATGCTTGTAGGCAATCGGTAATGCTGTTGTCGCTTCAATCGCATGGTGAAAATTATCACGTGTCACGCGGTAATAATCTGCCTGCCCTGTATCTACATTTGTTGTCGCTGCGAGAAAAGGAACGCCATTAAACAGTTTATTTTCATCGACGGGATACAAGCGATTAGATTCTTCAAACAGCCACTTCACATCGATGAGGTCCCCACCTTTAACGAAGCGAGTTGGGTCAAAAAAGCGTTTGCTTGTGGCCAGCTTAGTAATGACGTTAATACTGCGATGCGGGTAGTCGGTCAAATACCCAATCAAATTTGATGCACCAGCAGATACACCGATTGCAAAATCAAACGGTTTATAACTCTGCTCTAAAAACGCATCTAACACTCCGCTTGCGAAGACGCCTCGCATCGCGCCACCTTCTACTACAATTGCTTTTGTTGCCATATTTCCCCCATTCTCCTTGCCAAAAGAGTAATGAAATTCGTGCAATCACAACAATTGAATATTCTTATTATTGAAATAGGTGAAGTCTATTTATTTCTCTCTTAGAAAATGAAAACTAAAGTTCAAAAAATCCGTACCCGTTAGAAATGTAATTGCGGGCTTAACCAAGGTGGCAAGGTCTAAGAGAAATCTAGGAGAAAACCGTTTTATAGGCTTCGCCCGCGCCATCAATGAACATTTGAGTACCAATAACCGCTAGAATTAAGCCCATCATTTTAGTCACAACATTTAGAGCACTTGGTCCAACCGCTTTGACCAATTTGTCTCCAAATAAAAACAGTACATAGGTGATCACACACAGGACAGCGAAAGAGACGATAGTAATAATGGTTTGATCGAAACCACCCGCTGTCGCAAAGTTCATCGCGGTAGCAATCGTTCCAGGCCCAGCTAATATTGGCATCGCCAGTGGAGACACAGCAATACTCAATGCCGCCCGTTGCTGAGCTGGTGAATACGCCTTCTCTTTGGTTTTCTGATGCGTCGAATCACCTTGAAGCATGTTAAAACCTATCAAAAACACCAAAATACCGCCTGTTATTCGCAATGCATAAAGCGTGATACCAAACAAATCAAAAATTAACTTACCGGCAATAGAAAATATCGCGATGATAATAAATGCAATAAAAACCGAGCGAAGCGCAATGGAACGGATGGTTTCTTTATCTTCATCAGCAGTTAAACTCAAAAAGATGGGAATATTGGCGATAGGGTTCATGATGGCAAAGAAGCCCATAAACACCGTAACTGTATGAACAATGAGTTCTTTCATATTTTCCACTGCATTTAAATTATTGATTCTAAAAACAGTATATACGCTCTCAAACAGAACGAGTGGTGTATTCTCGATTCGTCTTCACACTTATGCACCAAGCATTGTTTTTCTTTTGAGATAGTTTACCGACTCATCAAATGTCGCTAAGGTGAGTCTTCAGCCTTTAACGTAACAGGGGATGTTAAGTCACCATGAACAGCACGATTCAAACAATTCTCAATCACCGCTCAATTCGAAAATTCACCTCACAACCGATTGAGAGCGAACAATTAGATGCCATTCTTCAAGCCGGCCTTGCGGCGTCCTCATCAAGCATGTTGCAAGTCGTTTCAATTATCCGCGTGACCGACAAAGAAAAACGTACACTATTAGCTCAATATGCCGGAAATCAAGGGTACGTTGAAAGCGCGGCTGAGTTTTTGGTGTTTTGTATTGATTACCAGCGCCATGCCAGTATCAACCCAGATATTCAAGCTGATTTTACCGAGTTAACGCTAATAGGCGCTGTAGACTCGGGGATCATGGCACAAAATTGCTTGCTTGCGGCGGAGTCGATGGGACTAGGAGGCGTGTATATTGGTGGTTTACGAAACAATGCCACAAAAGTAGACGAATTATTAGGTTTACCTAAAAATACCGCCATTTTATTTGGTATGTGTCTTGGTCATCCAGATCAAGCTCCTGAAGTAAAACCTCGCCTACCTAAGCATGTCGTGGTGCATGAGAATCAGTATCAAGACCTAAACTTGGATGATATTCAGACGTATGACCAAACCATGCAAAACTACTATGCAAACCGTTCGAGCAATCAAAAACAGAGTACTTGGTCGCAAGAAGTCACCAGTAAACTGGCTGGCGAATCACGTCCGCACATCCTGCCTTACTTAAACAGAAAAGGGCTCACTAAAAGGTGATGACTACAATACGATAGGATCAAAAAAGGCCTCTGAAGAGGCCTTTAGAATTTATCAGCAAAAACTTGCTTAGTTACCGCCTGTCGCGCCAGTGCCTGGACCCGGTGGATCTTCAGGTTCAATTGGCTCACCGACTTCCGCATCTGGGATTTGTGGTACTTCAGGTTCGATATCTTCTAGTGGAGTGTCGTTATCAATAGCCTCTTGTACATCAGCAACAACTTTCTGAGTATCTTCAGCTGGAATCGTTACGTAGATAACATCACCCGAATCATTCTCAGGATAATTTGGGTTCGCCGCGATTACATCTTCTGTTATTGCTTTTGCAGCAACAGCTACAGCTTCAGGCGAAGCTGTTGGGTTCGCTTTGATGATATCTGATACAACGTTTGCTGTTGCAACTAGCTGAGTAGCAAGTGCGCTGTTACCACCCTCACTACCAAGTCCTGCTACTACAGATTCTGTATCACGAAGGATTTCGTCAACTGTTTTACCACTTGCATTGATATCGATACCCAAATTCTCGAATACTTTTTCAGCGATATCAGAAGAGTATACTTCACCATCTTTTAAAGAGTTAGCAACCAAAGTCGTAAATGGAGAGCCTGTTACCAATGAATCCGTCTGGGCTAGGCCTTGAGGGATTTTGTAGTCAGATGTAATAGGTTTACCATTTGACGCGTCTTTACTATCTTCTGTGTGCGTTAATACGAAAGCACAATCACCTGGCGCATTTACAACGTTGATATTTTCAAAACGCGCTTTACCAACCATACCTTCATAGTTTGTTGTATTTTCAATAGCGTCGTATGTCTCACCACCACATACTGCTTGAACTTTCATGCCGATAACAGCTGGGTCATAAGCCTGAACTGAGTATCTTTTTACCTCAGGATCGCTGTCACTACCACAACCTGCTAGTAGGACTGCTGCCACACTTGCCGTTAAAAGTTTGATTTTCAAAATTAGCTCCAATATTTGTTGTTATATCCGACCGCAACAGGAAGCATAACGGCAGTTGCATATAGTGTAAATAGGATGCATACAACTTTGGCATGAGTTTTTTCACATTCTTGCCTGTTTGCTTGTGCAAAATCATGCATTCATCTCATTAACGTTAAATAGACACAATTTTGTCATGTATTCGTCAGTATTTTTTCAAGTAACTTGTTGCCTTTATTGCAACCAGATGGATAATAGTTGACTATTTTTTGTGGGTCGGATTTTCACACCTTCATTAATGAAACTAAGAGCTCTAAGTCGCTAGCAGCCATTTGGAGTGTTTATTACACAAATAATTCTGAATGGACTCGCTTTCTAAAGGCTTAAAACTGCAGTAAATCATCAATATTGATGAAATGCAGTTCAATTAGAATGAATCAATTTCAGTCGGCAAACTTTCTTTCGGTAGTTATAAACCAATGAACACATTTAATAAATTTTTGGGGATATCAGTACTTCCTATCCTTCTTACAGGGTGTACTTTGCCTGGTAGCCACCTTTCGGTCAGTGACAAAACAGTCATGAGCACTGAATCGAGTGATATAGAGTCTCAGGTTACCGTTTATCCCTTAACTTTGGAGCGCGTAACGTCTTTAAATTCAGTGGACCCTTTTTCAAAACCAAACCCAGAGTTAGATATTGAAATCGCAAAATATGAATACGAAGTAGGACCTGGCGATATCCTAAATATCACTATTTGGGATCACCCAGAGCTAACGATCCCAGCGGGCTCATACCGAAGCTCAGCCGAAGCGGGTAACTGGGTGCATTCGGATGGCACGATCTTCTACCCTTACATAGGTGTCGTACATGTTGAAGGCAAAAACGTACGTCAGATTCGTGCAGACATTGCAAGCCGCCTTGCAAAATACATTGAGAGCCCACAGGTCGATGTAAGCGTTGCGGCATTTCGCTCTAAAAAGACTTATGTAACTGGCGAAGTTAACAAGCCAGGACAACAACCAATTACAAACATCCCCCTTACACTTCTAGATGCTGTGAATAGAGCTGGCGGACTGGCTGCCGAGGCTGATTGGCGTAATGCGACACTGACACGCAATGGCGTTGTTGAAAACGTCTCTTTGTATGCTCTGATGCAACAAGGCGATTTAACTCAAAACCGCCTTCTAAAGCCTGGTGATATTGTTCATATTCCTCGAAACGATGCGCAAAAAGTATTTGTTATGGGCGAGGTTAACGATCCGAAATTACTCAAAATTGATCGTAGCGGCATGAGCCTTACTGAGGCTCTTAGCAGCGTTGGTGGTATCAGTGAAATCTCCGCAGATGCTACCGGTGTGTTTGTCATCAGACGTTCAAAAGAAGAAGCTAAAATGGCGGACATTTATCAGCTAGATGTTTCTGACGCTTCTGCTTTGGTGATTGGTACTGAGTTTGATCTCAACCCTTACGACATAGTCTATGTGACGGCTGCACCTGTTAGTCGTTGGAATCGTGTGATTGCTCAGCTCGTTCCAACCATTTCCGGCTTTAATGAACTAACTGAAGGTGTACTACGAGTACGCACTTGGCCGTAAAACAACGTGCCGCAAGAAAATTATCTCTTGCGGCACGTAATCGATATCTACTCAGCTCAATTGCGCAATATAAAGAAGCCAGCAATTCAGTTGAGATCATAAGCATACAACTTAAAGTAGGGTAAGCATTTGTTTTCTAATATTCTTGTCGTCTGTGTCGGTAATATTTGCCGCTCTCCAACAGGAGAGCGGCTTTTGCAGTCTTTACTACCAAACAAACATGTCGCATCAGCAGGAATCGCAGTAGATAAGAGCCATCTAACGGGAAAAGCTGCTGACGAGATGGCAACCACTATCGCGAACGAACATAGCGTAAGCTTAGATGGACACGAAGCACGACAATTAACACCTGAGCTTTGCGCTCAATACGATCTGATATTGGTTATGGAAAAAGGTCATTTAGAAGCCTTAACCAAAATCGCTCCTGAGGCACGAGGTAAAACGATGCTGTTTGGACAGTGGATAAATGAACAAAACATCCCTGATCCATACAGACAAAGTAGAGAAGCTTTCGAACATGCATATACGCTTATAGAAAAAGCAGCAAAAGCGTGGTCTCAAAAACTATAAGCCGCAAGGCTAAATAAACGCCAATGGCAAGGTATTTAAGAAGTTAAAGTAATGACAACACAAACTAATAAGCAATCACGTCAAGCCGACGATGAGATCGATTTGGGAAAGTTATTTGGGATCATTCTCGATGCCAAATGGCTCATTCTATGTACCGTAGTCCTATTTTCGATTATAGGCGTCGGCGTTGCCATTCTATCAACACCTATCTATAAAGCTGACGCTC
The DNA here is from genome assembly GCF_033344415.1 of Vibrio sp. 1727. NCBI lineage: Bacteria > Pseudomonadati > Pseudomonadota > Gammaproteobacteria > Vibrionales > Vibrionaceae > Vibrio > Vibrio sp. 1727. The sequence goes on along the minus strand of NZ_JAWPOT010000012.1, from coordinate 103,864 downwards.
TTATCCAAATCGAAAGTAAGAGTTCAGGTGGTATTTCAGCGATGGTTGGTGATATGGGAGAGCTGTTTTCAGCAGAATCATCAGCGACAACAGAAATAGAGATCATCAAATCTCGTATGATCTTGGGCGGTACTGTTGATAAGTTCAACTTAACGACTGTCGTTTCTCCAAACTACATGCCAATTATTGGTAAAGGCCTAGCTCGACTACAAGGTGAGCAAATCAGTCTGAGCGTTTCACGATTTAATGCTCCTTCTTACGCAGTTGGCGTTCCTTTAACTCTTGAAGTTATTGATTCTGAAAAACAGACGTTCAGGCTCTTAGAAGATGACAATAACGTCATTCTAGAAGGTAAAGTTGGTGAACTGCTTGAGAAGAATGGATACCAGTTTTTGGCGACTGAACTTGTGGCTCAAACTGGTGACTCATTCACGGTCAGCAAAATCAGTAAATTAGATGCAATTAATAAACTTCAAGAAAACTTATCGATTAGCGAACGTGGTAAGCAAACCGGGATTATATCTTTAAGCTTCTCTGGTGAAGACCGCGCTAAGATTCAAGATATCTTGAACGACATTAGCCAAAACTACTTCTTACAAAACGTTCAAAGAAATTCTGCAGAGGCAGAGCAAAGCCTCGAGTTCTTGAAAGGTCACCTCCCAGACATCAAAACAAAACTGACCGCTTCTGAAGACGTTTTAAATCGGTTCCGTCAAGAAAATGAATCTATCGACTTAGGCCTTGAAGCTCAGTCAACGCTGAAAGTAATGGTTGAGTTAGAAGCACAGCTAAATGAGCTTACATTCAAAGAAAGTGAGATCAGCCAACGCTTCACACAGGATCACCCAGCTTATAAGTCGCTACTTGATAAACGTGAAACACTATTAAAAGAGAAAGAACGTCTTAATAAACAAGTTCAAAAGTTACCGAAAACACAGCGTGAAGTTCTACGTATGACACGCGATGTAGAAGTAAACCAACAAATCTACATCCAACTATTGAACAAGGTTCAAGAGCTCAACATTATTAAAGCCGGAACAGTTGGCAACGTTCGAATCTTAGATAGCGCTCAATCTTTCTCTAAGCCAATTAAGCCGAAAAAAGCGCTTATCGTTGTGCTAGCAACACTGCTTGGCGGTATGGCAGGCGTGGCTTTCGTATTAATTCGTGCAGCATTCCACCGTGGTGTGGAAACACCAGATCAAATTGAACAAATTGGCATGCCAGTTTACGCAAGCGTTCCAAAATCTATTCAACAACTGGAATTTGCAAACAAGCTTAAGCGCAACAAAGGCAGCAACAATGAGCTAGTCCTTCTAGCGGAAGCTAACCCAGCCGATCTTTCCATTGAGGCTCTACGTAGTCTTCGCACTAGCTTGCACTTTGCAATGATGGAAGCGAAGAATAACGTTCTTATGATTTCAGGTCCTGCACCATCTATCGGCAAAACATTTGTATCGACCAACTTTGCGGCCGTCGCTGCGAAAACCGGTCAGAAAGTGCTGCTTATTGATGCGGATATGCGTAAAGGTTATTTGCAGCAATGCTTCGGTCTACGTTGGGACAACGGTCTTTCTGATTACTTGAGCGGTAAGACATCCCTTAGCAACATCATTAAATCGACATCCATTGATAATTTAGATGTTGTGACTCGCGGCCAAGTACCACCAAATCCGTCAGAACTTCTTATGCACCCTCGCTTCAAGAGCTTTGTTGACGAGATGTCTGCACAATACGATCTAGTCATCATCGATACACCGCCTGTACTCGCAGTTACCGACCCAAGCATTGTTGGCGCGCTTGCAGGAACAACTCTGATGGTCGCTCGTTTTGATCAAACGACTTTGAAGGAGATTGAAGTCGCGCAAGGTCGCTTCGAGCAATCAGGCGTTGAAGTTAAAGGTGTGATTCTCAATGCAGTTGAGAAAAAAGCATCTAACTCATACGGCTATGGATACGGCTACTATAACTACGCGTACAAAAGCGAATCATAACTTGAATTTAGATCGCTAATTAAACCAAATATGACAAAGCCCTGCTAGAAACAGCAGGGCTTTTTCTATTGCACTCTTAATTGCTTGTACGTAATCAAACTAAGCAAGACAAAGAATATTGGGTCACTCCAACCAAAACCGACAAATACTCCGATAATGCCGGCATAGGTAGTAATCACTGCCCCTAAGCCATTAGTAATCAATAATGCTTTAAACAGCTGTTTCGCAGTATGCCCTGATTCCACATTACGTAACATCAAACTCACCGCAGCGATTCCACCTAAAAAGATCGAAGTATGCTGCGATAAAAACAGCGCGTACTGGTCGTTAATTTGTACTCCATAGATCGGCCACATTATGGTTGGTACAAAAAACAACGCAAAAGCGAATACCGTATATACGACACCATGAGCGGTTAGAAAAGTGCGGTTGGTCATCATCTCCTTATCCTCTAATAGGCCCTTGATTGAGCGTAGTTAACGGCACATTGATATCGAGAATTTGACCTCGTACTTCGACTACGCCCATTTTTCGTAAGCGTGCGGCATGCATTTCGAGATAAGCTTGCGCCGTGGCTTCATCTTCAAAAAGATAGATACCACCACCGAGTTTGTCTTTTTCGCTTTCCGTCCAGATTTTCCAAATCATGCCCGGCTCTTGGTTAATCGACTTAGCTAAGTCGACCAGAGCATTCGACATCTCGTCACCAAACGGACCATGAAATTCAAAATCAACTTGCAATAATTTCGCCATCTTGAGTCTCCTCTTCTTATTGACTCGTTTTCGATGACAAGATTATTACCTTTATAAAACTGACAGAAAAGTTCATAATTTCGCCATTAACTGTCTAAAAAATTGACTCATGAGACTAAAAACGACCTTAGAACAATGGCAAACGCTACAAGCGATTAATCAAGAAGGCAGCATTCAATCCGCAGCTTTACTGCTCAACAAGAGCCATACCACATTGATCTACTCGGTGAGGAAGTTAGAAGACCAACTTGGTATTCAACTTATCGAAGTACGAGGGCGCAAAGCGGGTTTGACAGAGCACGGCAAAACCATACTGCGTCGTGCACAATCCATGCTTGAACAAGCGCGGGAACTAGAAGTCATCAGCGAGCAGTTAAAAAGTGGGGTGGAATCTCAAATCACGGTCGCAATAGATCATCTTTGTGACCCTTGTTGGCTTTATGCACCACTCAGTCAATTTTTGGAGGACAACAACACGACCTCCGTTCAAGTGGTTGAAACGTCACTGAGCAAAACAACCGAAATGGTCGTAAATGAGCTCGCTGACATCGCAATCATCAACTTACCGATAACCAACTACCCTGCCGAAGCATTTGGCGTAACAACCATGCTGCCTGTAATCGCAGCACACCATCCACTCGCTAAAAAGCCGCATGTTTCCATCGACGATTTTGCAACCACCAGCCAAATTGTCATCCGTGACTTAGGTGATTCAGACAAAACGAAAAGAGATGTGGGTTGGTTACGCGCACGTCAGCGTATTACCGTCGATAACTTCGACCACGCTTTTCACGCCGTAGAGCAAGGCGTTGGATTTTGTCGGCTACCAGCGCACTTAGTCGCAGCCCGCAAGAGCGATAAAATTAAAGTATTGGAGATCGAACACTCCCATCAATATCAAGTTGCGCTGCACCTCACTTTACCCAAAGGAGCCAAAAGTGGTCCTGCGACTCAAGCGCTTTATCGTACTTTACTCAAAAGTGTAGAAACTCGAGTCTAGCAACAGTGGTATTGAGTTGAATCGCTAGTGTTATCGCCTATTGATTCTCCCTAAATATAGAGAAACGGCCATTTTGTGACGCTACACTCTCACAAAAGGTTGCACGAAGGATAGCGACCACCTACTATCACTCTGCTCATGCCTAAAGCACCCAACACTCGCGGAAAGAACTCGGTTCACGGCAATATCCTCACCTGCTTGGTTTAGCAGGCACAATCTGTTTTTACCTTCTTTTTAGCTTCTATATAGGCGAGTGTGGAAGAAATAAGAAAGGTGAAATATGAACTCTACAAATAGCTTCTCGATCAATATCAATCAGCAAAAATCCATTGCTAAAAAAAGGCTCAAAGCTATCCGCCTATACGATGACGCCACGTTGGAGTTAGTTAAGCGATTTCACTCCAAACCAGAATCTTTGGCTCCCAATACAATTCAATTGGCTGACGTTCAACATGCACTCGCAAGAGAACTGGGCTTATCCAGTTGGAGTAAACTAAAAGTTCATGTCGAAGAGCTAGAAGCGCACAAACTAGCCATCAAAGAACAAAAACCGCCCCTAGATGCAAAAGTAAAAACGCTACACGTTCGTTGTGGCCACGACATTCAACAACAACTTAAAGCCAGCGGATTTGAAGGGGCATTTTTAGCCCTGATCGATCCGCTTTGTATTGGCCCCATACCAGCAACACCACAGAATTTCCTTGCCATTCGTGCCCAATATGTCGTAGAGACTCTGCTGCCTGTGATGAAGCGTGAAGACTCGGTTCAAGATATAGTCACATTGGAACAATCAAACCTCGATCTGTTGCAAAGTGATGTATTTGAACGAATCGTCTTTTGGGTCGAACATGACAGTTATGATCAATTGATGCTAATTCGTGCTCTAACACAGTTAGAGAATGTAGAGAATAAAGTGATAGAGGTCATTGAGTTGAACCAGTTCCCGGGCACTGAACGATTCATCGGCTTTGGGCAGTTGCCTGAAGAAGCTATTCGTTCTTGTTGGCGATACCGTAAACCTGTGACAGCAAAATTATTCAGTCAGGCTAAACGGTGTTGGCACGCTATTACATCACCGACACCTATTTCCATAATTAATTTGATTCAGCAGCATAACCTGGATTGCTTGCCCAATATATTCAACGTGCTTAAACGCCATTTGCAAGAGTTACCTAATTCACAAACTGGATTGAGCTTGACACAACACCTCGCACTAAAGGTTTTGAACTCGCAAAATCGTTCAATTCCCATCAAAGATTGGTTTGAGCAATATCAACAACTAGAACCTCTTCCTTACCTAGGAGACGTGATGTTTTACGCGTTACTCCTCCCTCTAGCACAGTGTCAAACACCTTTGATCACGATTGAGTCACGTGAAAGGCACTGGTGGGAACAAAGCGTCCGTATCACTGAGGCTGGCAAGCAGTGTTTGGAAGGCTTAATACGAGCGAAACAATGCTATTGGGTTGGAGGGATTAAAAATACCAGTCAAAGTTATTGGAGCTGGGATCACCTCCAACTAACTACACTTGCCAACCATCATTGAGTTGACAAATATGAAAGCATAACGGGTTCGTTGGCTCTGATGAACACTCAATACTAAATTATCCCTAAAGAAGCGACCGCTAGCCTGAATATAACTTAAATAGTTATGCAGAAATGCATCCACTCAAAGAGAGTATGCACTCTATCTCTTATTAAAATTTATTGTAAATCCTCTTTGTTATCGGTTGTATATTCGATAAAAGTGTTAAAATACAAACTTTTCATCCGGCCAATTCGTTAATATTTGGTTAAAATCCCATTTTTATTAGTGATAAAGTTCACATCTATTAACCATTTAGAGGATTATTCTTTCGTATTTTCTCACTCCGCTGCTAATCTGCTCGCCGCTTTGAAGTGAACTCAAGGTGCATAACTATAAGGAGTGTTCTCATGAATACCAAGAAACCGATGTCGCTTACCAGCCGCGTAATTTTAGGTATGGTTGCGGGTATCTTGACAGGATTTGCAATTCGCACACTTTTTGCCGACAACGGATTTGTCGACGCATACATTGTTAATGGATTATTCGAAGTTGGTGGACAGATCTTCGTTGCCAGCTTAAAAATGCTTGTTGTACCGCTAGTATTTGTTTCGTTAGTTTGTGGTACTAGCTCTCTCAAAGACCTCTCTACACTGGGTCGCATGGGCGGTAAAACCCTCGCTTTCTACGTTACGACAACGGCTATCGCGATTACGCTTGCTCTAACTATGGGTACTCTATTCCAGCCAGGGGCAGGGGCAGATCTAACGGCAGCAAGTTCATTCAAATCAGCCGAAGCGCCATCTTTGGGTCAGGTGATCATCGATATGTTCCCGACCAACCCAATCAGCGCAATGGCAGAAGGTAAAACTCTGCAAGTTATCGTGTTCGCCGTGCTATTCGGTATCGCGATCAGTGCAGCGGGTAAACCAGGCGAACGCATCGCAGCATTCTTCTCTGATCTGAATGAAGTGATCATGAAACTGGTCGCGATTTTGATGAACTTGGCACCTTATGGTGTGTTCTTCTTAATGGCGAAGCTATTTACTGGTCTTGGTCTGGGCGCGATCGTCAATCTGGCAGAGTACTTCTTAGTACTGGCTGGTACGCTTGTCCTGCACGGCCTAGTCACTTACAGCTTAATGTTAAAAGGTTTCACTGGTCTAAATCCAATTACGTTCCTGCGTAAGATGGAAGACGCGATCATGTTTGCTTTCTCGACCGCATCATCAAACGCGACGATTCCAGTGACAATGGAAACAGCAAAGCACCGCATGGGTGTTGAGAACCGTGTATCATCGTTCACAGTACCACTTGGTGCAACCGTGAACATGGACGGTACGGCGATCATGCAGGGCGTAGCAACTGCGTTTATTGCTCAAGCTTTCAATATTGATTTAACTATGGGCGATTACCTAATGGTTATCATGACGGCAACTCTGGCGTCTATCGGTACCGCAGGTGTTCCTGGTGTGGGTCTTGTCATGCTTGCTATGGTATTGAACCAAGTTGGTCTGCCGCTTGAAGGTATCGCGCTCATCATGGGTGTTGACCGTCTTCTTGATATGATTCGTACCGCGGTAAATATCACTGGTGACAGTGCTGTAACCGTCATCGTTGCAAAATCAGAGGGTGCATTGGATGAAGCTCGCTTCAACGACCCAATGGCAGGCGTTGCCGAAGAGGAAGTGCATCTGAAGCGCGCGGAAGCTTAAATACTTCCAAGTTAAATTATCCTGTCTAAGCAAAAACCACCTTACTCTAAGGTGGTTTTTTATTTCCAATTAACCCGAAATCAAAAAGGTTTAGATAAAATTCTCGTCCCCCCGAAGGTTGTTTCAATTACTAATAGGTCAGTAGTTAGATTCTATATTAGTTCATCTAGAGGGTTAAGATAACTCGCCTATGTTTATCACTTTGAAAATGATATAAGGGACATTTTCATCATATAGAGATACAAATTCCATTATCAAATTAAAGTTCAAAACCAAATCGCGATAGATAGTAGTCTGATAATTAAGTTGGTACTAAGATACATACATCATAATTTCATGTTTAAAAATAGTCTTTTTTTATTCATATTCTCATTTCCAATACTTGCATTAGGTTTCAACGAAAGTATGTTCGATTTTTTTAAGAAATTTAAATATACATTAAGCCCAGAGATAAAAGGTACTTTAGTTCTTGATCAAAGACCTCTAAAAAATTTAACCGTTTACTTAGAAGCTAATTTTTTAAAGAATGCTTACAAAAGGAGTTCAATTACTAATGAGTTAGGTGAATTTCACTTTAAGCCAGTCATACATTCTCAACGGTTTAAAGAATCAGCTTTGAATCAAACATATTCATATATCGGAATATATACCTATATAAATGAAGAAAAGAAGTACATTTGGGAGTCTCAGTTAAGCTACGTTTCACCGCCTATATTTATAAAAGATAACTTAAATAACCTTTACTGTGAGCTTAAAAATAAAGAATTCCGATATTTTTTCAAAAATATCAATCTAGAAAGTGCTCGAGATCTAATGGTTATTAGCAACTGCAATTTAAATGGATTTTTATATAAAACAGAGTTTACGGAGGATACATAATGCCGTCTTTAACACCAAAACTTGCATCAGAGATCGCGAACATACCGTATGGAGTATACCAGGGACAAGGGAGACTAGCGTTTAGGGGAGAAGGAGGTTTTGAAAAACACTTTGCATTTTCGCAGCAAGATGTTTTTAGTGGCCGAACTGGAGGCATCACAGGATTAGATCGTATACCATTGTTTAGAAAAGTGGTACCTGGTGTAATGAGAACATCTGAAGCATTTGCGGTAATTGGTATTGGGAAAGGAAAATATAAGGGAGATTTAGTAATTTCCATTAGAGGGACGCAAAACGCCAATGATTGGGTAACCAACCTAAATGTCGGCCTTAAAGGCTCTCCAAATGGCTCTATCGCTCATGCTGGATTTATTAATTCATTTTCAAGTATCAAACCAAGCATAAAACAATATTTACAGCAATGCCAAAATTTACCTAACCGTATTCATTGTGTTGGGCATAGCTTAGGAGGAGCTCTGGCTTCATTATGTTCTGATTGGCTGAGAGAAGAATATTCATTAAGAGTGAATTTATATACTTTTGGCGCACCTAGAGTTGGTTTAGAACAATATTCCCGTAAATCTAGTAAAAGCAACGACAAAGTATACCGCTGTACTCACGGCGCAGATCCTGTGCCTAAAGTACCTGTCTGGCCATTTATTCATGCTCCACATAATGGCGATGAGTACCGCTTAGACGCTAGTACTGGCTTTAATTTAAATGCTCATAGTATGTCTAGCGAAACAAGCTTAGGGTATTTAGATAATGCTAACTCCGAAACGTGGGGAGCAATAAAAGTCAGATCTAACAAGTACTTGTATACACCTACTAGATTTAAGTTTGAGCACAGAAACCAAGCATCATTTACAGAATATTGGTCAGAAAGAATTCAAGCAGCATTAATAACCTTATTAAAAGATACTGGCTTGTTTGCAGCAATAGCAGCCCAAGCCACAGTATCTACTGGAATGACATTTTATGATATACTCGCCAGAAATATAGAAAAAGTAGCTAAAGCTTCTAAAGTAAGAGAATCACAAGTCAAAGGGCTGTTAGGCCATATGCTGGTGTTTATTGGAAAACCAGTAACAGCAATTGAAGATATGTCTGCAAAGTTTATTAGAAACGTTTTTCTTATGGTATTTGGAAAACTTTATCGAGCAGCACAAATGGCTATTAGTGCTGTAAAATAAACTTTCAACTTAATCAGACATCGAATTCAGTTTTTCTCTGGCTTGTGCTTCGTGTTCTTTAGTGATGGCATTACCGACTGAGTTCGCGGCTAAGGTAAGTGCCGCCATATCATCGGTAAAACCGACGCCAGCTAGTACGTCTGGCACCATATCTGTTGGTAGGACGAAGTAAGCCAGCGCGCCACCTAGTATAGCCTTGTGGCGAACGGCGGTGTTGGAATCTGTCATCGCGAGCCATGATTTTATGCCCATTACGGCAATTTCTTCACCTGCTTTCTTAACCGACCCTTTCATTTTTCGCCAGAATGTTTTCTCATCTGGCGCTTGCATCGTTTGATCTTTGGCGTCTTTCGGCGCCGATTTTACAGACATTGTTGTGCTCATCGTTGCCTCCGAAATTTATGACTGTGGCCAACATATTAATAAATCGAACCTGAACGCAAGATTAATAACAAGAAATGATAGTAAAGTGAAACAAAAACACAGATAGAAAAATCCCCAAACCGAAGTCTGGGGATCGTGATGTTGGGAACTAAGTTGTCGAGGGCGCTACTGAGCTATCTTCTCCAGTACACGCATCAGCATTTTGATACGTGGTTCGATAGACTCAAGCAACAAGTACTCTTGGTCACTGTGGAAACCTGCACCGATAGGTCCTAGACCATCCAAAGTTGGAATGCCAAGAATTGCCGTATTGTTTGCATCAGAGCCGCCACCCACTTCTTTCCAGTTGATGTCGATAGCCAGTTCACTTGCGGCTTCTTCAACTAATGCCATCAGGCTTTCCGTTTGCGCACTTGGCACCATAGAAGGTTTGTAAGCTTCACGAACCAACTCGATACTCACACCATCAACGAATGGTGTTTCCAGCATGCCGTTTAGCTTGCTGTCGACATCATCGTATTCTTCGTTGCTCCAGAAACGTACATCCACGATCGCTTCAGCGTGCTCAGGGACGATGTTCGCACCGTTGCCGCCAGAAATAATACCGACGTTCAGAGTAGTACCAGATTCAAAGTTGGTCATTGCATTGACTGCGAGAATCCAATTCGCCATCTCAGTGATTGCGCTGCGACCGTTTTCTGGCTCGTTACCTGCGTGAGCAGCAACGCCATTAAAGGTCATTTTGTAGCGAGCCATGCCTTTGCGCGCTTTCACTAAACCGCCATCTGCACGTGCTGCTTCTGCAACCAGTACATTCTTAGCGTTTTTCGCTACTGATTGAATCCAATCCACAGAGTCCAGAGAGCCCGTCTCTTCATCTGGGTTCATGCAGATAGCGATAGACAACTTATCCAACACCGCTTGGTCTAGATTGCGCATCGCGTATACGATGTTCAGCAAGCCAGATTTCATGTCCGAGACGCCCGGACCGTAAGCTTTCTCTGCATCTTGAGACATTGGACGAAGCTCAGCAGTACCCACAGGGAACACGGTATCCATATGACCAATCAGCATCACGTCGATTTGCTCAGCTTCCGGCTTATTTCGAACTTCAAGACCGATGCCCGCTCTGCCACAGTCAATGCGTTTTACGCTCCAACCTGACATCGCTTGGTACTTCTCTTCAAATTGAGAAGCGATGTACTCGATACCATCAGTGGTGTAAGTACCACAATCCACATTGATTAGCGGACGTAGCTCTTCTAGATATTCATTTAGAGAGAATTGCATAACTCACTCCTAGACAAACAGATTCATCACCAGCATTGCGCCAAACGCGTTCAATACTGAGATTGCAATCATAACTGGGATATAACGACCTTCAGTGCCGATTGGGCCCATGATACGACCCATGTACTGAACTTGAGAGCCCATTAGGTAGATAGCAGGCGCAAGAATCGCAATGTGCGTACCGTTCAGGATACCTTGGTCAAATAGCGTAATAACTACGCCCACCGCGCCACCCATCGACATCCAAGCACCGATCAATACCGCTGCTGCTTCACCCGGAAGACCAAACACCGCCATGATTGGAGAGAACACCGTGCCCATCAGATCCAGTGCTCCCGTGATTTGTAGCGCTTTGATGATAACAAACGCCATCAATACGTTAGGCACCGTAGAGGTAGTCGCAATCACCCAACCTTTCTTAGCACCTTCGACGAAGATATCCGTCACCATTGGTTTTTTCGCTTTAACGTCACCCATTATGCCGTCTCCTCTTTTAAGTTCCCTGATTTGTTTTGGTCTTGCTTGTCTTCTTTACCTTCCGTCATGTTCAGGTAGATACGGAACAGGTTCGCGCCGATGATCTTAAATGCGAACATCACCACAACTGCTAAACCAATAGAAGACGTTACTGCTAGAGAGCCGTCAGCCATCGTCAGTGTGAACAGCACAGCACCCGATGAGAAGAAGTTCACGATGGTTGCACCTGCAGTGAACTGGAACATGGTAAATACGTCCGTTTCACGCTTAGTTAGGTGACCTTCATCTTTTAGCTGACGCGTCATTGCCGCACCTGCATCGGTACTTTGTAGAGAAGCAATTAAAGCCAGACCAGAGTTACCAGGGATGCCCATTAGAGGACGTAGAAGAGGAGTAAGAAGCTTACGAGCTGCTTCAAGTGCACCGTAGTGCTCAAGTACGTTGATCATACCTAATGCGAACATAACGGTTGGAATCAAAGTAAGTGCGAAAATGAAACCGTCACGAGCACCGCTACCGCCAGTACCACGGAAAGATGTGGTCGCAGCTTGTACCTCGCCATCCGCACCTTCCGTTACGCCGTAAGCCACTTTACCGAAAGAGCCATTAAGCGTTGTAAAATCGAATACACCGTACCATTCGCTAGATTGCATCAGGCCGAAAAGAACACAACCGCAAACGCCAGAGCAACGTAGCACCCCAGTGTAACTTTACGCTCAGTTTGAACAGGAATTTTCATAACATTACCTACACATGTGGAACTTAACACATATGTTCACCTGAATAATGTGCTAGAGAGATGATCAAAATCAATCCGCCTGCCGAACATTATCGCGACTCAGTTATGAAGTTTTGTTTTATGATTCCAATCACAATTGAAAGATAATAAAAATTTGTGCTAACAATTAGGTATATTAATCTATGTCGATAGCTCACGACTTCTTCATCAACTCAACAAATGATTCTGACGAATATTGCTTTCTACAACATTCATGACGTACTTCATACTTTGGCATTGAGGCAATATCGATTAACTCGAAAGTAACATTCAGCCACGAAATTTAGGTTAGGATGGCCCGGTCATATGTAAACGGCATAAACCAGAATTAACAGGACTATACGACCCATTGTTACGCTCACAATATAAAATAGCCAAATGGACACTCGCCCTCGTGCTTTGGGTGGTGATGATATGCTTAAGCCAAAATTCTGGTTTCTCGAAAAGCTGCCCGAAGGCTCACCAAATACAGAGTCAGCAAGATGAAAGCGTGAATTTATCACCATCTTGCGACCTTTCAGAAAAGCTGGTTCAAGCTTACCAACATCAGTTTGATCATATTCTTATTCCATTTTTTCTGTTTGCTTTGATTGTGGCGCTGCCGATGACAACCACAGCAATTCGCTATCTGGAATACACAGAACCGATACCGGAAAAGTATCGGGTTCACCTAAAACTTTGCGTGTTTAGAGAATAAAGCCAGCAAGGCGAGAGACCTTTCGGCCTGACTTTTGTACATATTTTATTCACTTCACATAACAAACAACGAAATTTAAAAGTTTTAGGAAATATTATGACATTCACTCGTACACTTTTGGCGTTAACGATGGCTATCGTACCTGCCGTATCTTTCGCATCAGAAAAGACCGCAGAACAAAAGCTAGAGGAAGTTACTCAGATACTAAAAGAAAACCCTCAAATTCTTGATTCATTGCACCAAAACCTTCAAGAGTACATTGCGTATCAACAGTCATTTGGCGACACCTTGAAGGAGGTTCGTCAATATCTAAGTGATGGCAAACATTCCTCTTTTGGTGCTGAAAACCCTGAGTTAACCATTATTAACGTAACAGACTATAGCTGCCCTTTTTGTAAACGTTTAGAAGGAGAGCTGGTCAAAGTTGGTAAGGAATATCCGCAGGTAAAAGTGCTTAACCTCAATGTCTCTTTTAAAGAACAATACGAGAAAAACGGCTACAACTCGGCAAGTTACGCATTAAATGTTTGGCAAAACCAGCGAGATAAGTACGAACAAGTGCATGAGTTATTGGTGAAAAAACCGGGCGCACATGACGCACGTTCCTTAAATCAAATAGCGAAAAAAACGGGGACAGAAGCACAGCTTGTCGACGACAAAGAGACCAAGGCGTTGCTTGATAAAAACTATCAGTATTTCACGCAACTTGGTTTACGCGGCACGCCCGCGTTGATCATTAATGATCAAGTCATTCCTGGCTATGTGCCGTTTGACGAGCTAGAAAAAGTCATCGACCAAGAACTGGCGAACTAATACAACAAAGCCCTTCCCTGATAACTCAAGGAAGGGCTTTTTCTATCTAGGCTTAAAACGAAGTTCTAACTACTTGTCGCGACCCACAAACGCCACAACGACTTTGTCATTGCCAAGCGAGCGAGAGAACACGTACGCGCCTTCTTGTTCAATTACTTGATGCTGACCCGCACCAATCGCTGGGTGCGCTTTACGGAACTGACCAAGAGTTTGCCAGTGTTTGAGCAGCGCTTGCTTCTCATCAGATAGCTTCCATACCATGTCAGAACGAGTGCCTTGGTGGAAATCGTCCGCGTAAGGACCAATGTTACGACCAACTTCATCACCATAATAAACCTGAACAGCACCAGGACTCAAAAGCAGTGCATTCGCGGCGTTACGCTGCATACCGTAATCTTTGAAGCGAGAGAAGAACAGCTCGGTATCGTGAGAAGACATGTAGCTCACAGGGTTAAAGTCTTTCTCATTGGCGATAGTGTCCGCATAGCTTTGGTAAGTGTCTGCCATTTGGCTGAAACACGCCGCGCCTTTGTCTAACTTCTTCTGCATATCGAAGTTAATCAACGCATCAAAGCCGTCGTCGAAGTAAGGGCTGCGATATGCGGTATGTCCCCATACTTCACCCATCATCCAGAATGGCTGACCTGACTTACCGTTCTCTTTACGCCACTGCTCAAGGCTGCTTGATGCCTCTTCTTTCAAGCGTTTCCACACATCGCCTTCAACGTGCTTCACCGTGTCGACACGGTAACCATCAATACCAAAGCGTTTCACCCAATCAGTTTGCCACTCAATTAGGTAGTCCGAGACGGTGTAATTATCACGCTCCTCAACGCGAGTGCCAGGGTTATCCAATAGCCATTGAGCTGGCTTCACGGCTTTATCTGATTCAGTGATAAAGTCTGGCAAACCCGCCAATGACATGGTGATATCACTGCTGCCCGGAACTGGGTATCCCGGTAGACCTGTTCTTACCCAGTCACCGCCCCACCATTTCGCCCAGTTTGGACTCTGGTAATCAATATTCTGGTGGTAGCTATGCCAGTTTTCGCCCGCTTTTGGTTTCCAATCCCCCCATTTCTTAGGTAGGTCAGCGTTTGGTTTTAACATCTCAATACCGTCAAATTGCAAATCGGCTAACGTTGAGTAACCAGTGTGGTTGATTACTGCGTCCATCAAGACTTTAAGGCCACGTTTATGTGCCTCTTCCACCAGCTTTTTAAGATCAGCTTCGTTACCGAAGTTCTCATCAATCTTGGTAAAGTCACGCGTCCAGTAACCGTGGTAAGCGTAGAATGGGAATGAGCCGCTATCGCCGCCACCCACAAAGCCGTGTACTTGCTCAACGATTGGCGACAACCAAATCGCATCGGTACCTAGGCTCTTTATGTAATCTAGCTTTTCGATCACACCTTTTAGGTCACCACCGTGAAAGGTACCAATCTCTTCTTTACCGTCTTTCTTGCGACCATAGCTGTTGTCATTGCTCGTATCAGCATTATTGAAACGGTCGACCATCACGAAGTAAATGTTGGCATTGCGGTAATCAAACGGCACTGCTTCTTTGGTTTTCTTCACTGGCTCTAGTAGCACCAAACCGCCTGAATCTTTGCTTGGTGTCAGCGATACTTGCTGATCTTTTACTTCGACCATCTGACCAGAATAGGCATCACGCAACTTGGTGCCATCGGGGAAACTGTCACCCAGCGCGATGGTGACTTCGCCGCCTTGGTAAACCTCACATTGCACTTGTGGGATTGGGCGTTTAAATTCTGTCTTGGCAGCTTTCTTAGGCTCTCGCTTGAAGCGTAGAGTTTTGGCTTCCGCATCAAAAGCAAAAGAGTAATCGCCAGTAAAACGGATTTTTAAAGGCAGTTCTGTTGGCTTTCCACAGTTCAGCGCGATAGGTTTGTTGAATTTGACCTTCTGACCATCAGGCGCGACACAGTCGCCTTCAATACCCGTGATTTTGAGCGTGTATCCGTCTTTGGTTAAGGGCACAACCAAAGGCTGCTCTGCACTTAACGGAAAGTCACGGCTGTTGGTCGTGGTAGCAATGGTGATGTTTGGCTCGGCGATGGCACTTGCCGATGCAAGCAATAAGGTAGTCGTAATCAGATTCAGTTTCATCGTTCAGTCCATTGGTTGCGCATAGGCGCAGTATTCGTGTTGTAGTTTTATTCACACTAATAGTAAATGGATGAAAAACTGAGCACATCATTCTGAAAGGCTACGCCCTAAAGCTTGTGACGCTTCACATTTTGCTTTTATGGGGGCGTAGTTCTACTTATGAGCAGGGTAAAAAGGAGTTTAAAGCTGAATGCTACCAAGGTTACGCATTTGTCTCATCGCCCAATTGACGCGGCTGATGGTGTAAGAAGTCTGAGGGTAAACTTTGATGCGATACGGATTTGGCAGCACCACCGCAAGCCTTGCTGCTTGGCGTGTTGAAAGTTGTTTAGCAGGAATACCAAAGTAGTTTTGCGCAGCGGCTTCCGCGCCATAAATACCTGGACCAAACTCCACCACATTCAAATACACTTCAAGAATGCGTTTTTTACTCCACATTGCTTCCATCAGCAGAGCAAAATAAAGCTCATACGCTTTGCGCACATAAGAGTGTGAAGGAAACAGAAACACGTTCTTTGCAGTTTGCTGAGTAATCGTGCTCGCACCGCGAGAGGGACCGTTCTCGCCAGACTCTGAGATCACTTTAAACAAGGAATCAAAATCCACTCCGTAATGGGTCGGGAACTTTTGATCTTCTGTCGCAATCACGGCCAGTTGAATGTGTTTAGAAATATCACTCAAAGGCACCCATTCATTTTGACTCTCTTCAGGAAATCCTTCAGGAGGAGAAATCATGCGGCTGATCTTCCATCCCCAAATTGGTGGATCGATGTATTTCACTATGCCAACGAGCATCACTGGTAAAAGCAAAAGCACCAATAAGATATTGAACAGAAGGGATTTAATCTTTCTCAAAGTCCGACCTAGCCTGATTTAACAAAACAATATGATGCAAGTATAGAGTATGCAGTCTGTTTATCGTTAGTGAAAACTTGGTCAAAAAAAGCCCGATTTACAATGTAAAACGGGCTTAGAATTTGATTAGACTAAATTATTTGTGCAGCTTGTAGAACACGGTTGAAAGTGGAGGCAAACGAAGCTCAAGTGATTGAGGCAGTGATTCACTTTCAACTTTTTCCGTTTTCACACTGGTCAGCACTTTAAAATCGCTGCCGCCGTATTTGCTGTCGTCTGTATTCAGTAGCAGTTCGTATTGACCTGCATTTGGAACGCCTAAACGGAAACGCTCGTGCGGTACGGGCGTAAAGTTGGTGATGATCAGAATACGCTCACCTTCTTTACTAATACGCTCGTGCGCTAGGATGCTCGCATCCGCTTCGTCTTGTAGACGCCACTCAAAACCAGCAGGAACACAATCTTGATCGTGCATCGCCGCTTCATTTCGGTACAAGTGGTTCAAATCTCGCATCAGCTTTTGAACGCCTTGATGACGCTCGTATTCTAGCAAGAACCATTGCAACTGATCATCGTGGTTCCACTCCGCCGTTTGGCCGATTTCCGCGCCCATGAAGTTCAGCTTTTTGCCCGGTTGACCATACATATAACCGTAGTATGCTCGTAGGTTTGCGGTTTGCTGCCATTCATCGCCCGGCATCTTGTTGTGAATAGAGCCTTTGCCGTACACCACCTCGTCGTGAGAGAGAGACAAGACGTAGTTCTCGCTGTGCGCATAAACCAGCGGAAATGTGATGGTATTGTGGTGGTATTTGCGGTGAACAGGATCTTCTTTGATGTATGAAAGACTGTCGTGCATCCACCCCATATTCCACTTGAAGCCAAAGCCTAAACCACCCATAAAGGTTGGCGCAGACACTCCCGGAAACGCCGTTGACTCTTCCGCAATCGTCATCGCATTCGGGAAGTACTTGTACACTTCTTCGTTCATCCATTTTAAGGTTGCGATTGCGTCGTAGTTTTCGTTGCCACCATCAACGTTCGGGACCCACTGATCGTGGCTACGTGAATAATCGAGATAGAGCATCGACGCGACGGCGTCCACGCGAATGCCATCAATATGGAATTGTTCAAACCAGTACAGCGCATTCGAGACAAGGAAGCGACGTACATGTTCACGGCCTAAATCGTAAATGTAGGAGTTCCAATCTTGGTGCCAACCGCGACGAGGATCTGGATCATGGAACAGAGGCGTACCATCAAAGTTCGCTAAACCATGATCATCCGATGGGAAGTGCGCAGGAACCCAATCCAGCACTACACCGATACCAGCTTGGTGACACGTATCCACGAAGAATTTGAAATCATCAGGTGAGCCAAAACGGCTAGTTGGTGCAAACAAGCCAACAGGTTGATAGCCCCATGAACCATAGAATGGATGCTCAGACACAGGCATCAGCTCAACGTGGGTGTAGCCCATATCCACAAGGTATGGCACCAACTGCTCCGCGAGTTCGCGGTAGTTCAGGAAATCACCTTTCTCGTCGCGCTTCCATGATCCAGCATGCAGCTCGTAAAACGATAACGCTTCATCACGCTTTTGTGTCACTGCGCGATTTTGCCATTTCGCATCTTGCCATTGGTAACGCTTGTGATCGTAAGTAATGGATGCGAACGATGGGTATTGCTCAGAGTAGAAACCCCAAGGGTCTTGTTTGTGTGGCAGCCCTTCCCCATTTGGCCCTTTGAGCTCAAATTTGTACTGAACGCCTTCTTCTAAGCCAGGAATGAATAGGCCCCAGATACCGTAGTCTAGGCGTTGCATTGGATGACGACGGCCATCCCATTGGTTGAAGCAACCCACAAGGCTAACAGCAGATGCATGTGGTGCATAAACAAGGAAACGCACACCAGAGATGTTTTCACCGCCACGTTCTAGCGTGACAAAGTGTGCGCCCATGTAGTGATACATGTCTTTTGGCGTATGCAGATGCTCGTACTCTTGGTAGATATTGTGGTACTGGTACGGGTCATCAATAATTTGTTCAACACCATTCCAATCGACCGCTAAACGGTAGTGGGTCAGGTGTAAATCGCGTTGCTCTTTTAAGATGAAACCGCTGTCGCCATCACGCTCAAGCGCCACACGAGGTTCACCATTAACAAGCAGTTCAACCTTGTTTGCGCCCGGCATCCAAACTCTCAGCGAAGCTTCGTCGTCAATGAAAGGACCCAGCGCCGCAAATGGATCTGAGTAAGCCGCCTCAGCAAGCAGTTCGTATGCGCGTTCGTGTTGTTTCTTTATTTTCTTGGTTTTGGTGGTTTTCAAATCTTTCTCCCTAGAGCCAACATCCTTTTCAAGACCAGAGATCTGAATCAAACATCGGTTTCTCCACAGCCAACGTTGTGAACTCACAAAAAGACTCCGCTTCTCACGTTCGTTGCGTAAACGGCGTCAAAATACAAAAATGCCCGCTATTGTCGCGGGCATAATAACGGTACTTCATCCTAACGGATTGTGTTTTAGGAATGAGTGACCTAGACGGAACTTTCGTACCTCTGAGCTAACAAAATTGGTAATCAGCTCGTCCATCTACGTCACTCTAGGCATCTTACTTACTCGCCTGTGCGCGAACTTCAGTAAGGCGTTTAGAAATACGATTCACATCTTCACGGCTGAAGATTTCATCTATGTTCATCGACAATTTACGACGCCAGTTTGGATACTCATCCACCGTACCAGGAATATTGACAGGTTGATCCATTTCTAGCCAGTCTTCAAGCTGAACGCTAAGCAGTGCAGAGTCACCCGCGGCTACGTGCAGTTGCAGCGCTTCGCTTAGGTATGAATCCATTGGCACGTACTGAGCATCATGACCAATGCCTTCTGGCAGATAGCCATGCCAGCGAACACTGTCTAGAATGCCTTGTTTGCACTTCAAGCGGTCAGCGAATAGGCCTTCCAACTGCTGCTCATCAGGGTACAGACCAATCTCACGCCCCATCTTCAAGTCATCACAGTGCCAGAAACCGCGTAGTGTTGGCATATCGTGCGTACACAGCGCAGCCATAGACTGCTCAGCGTAGTGCTTCGGAGAAATAAAACCGCCGTCGTCTTTTGATGTTTCGAAGAAGAAGACTTTGTACGAATGCACACCCGCATCACGAAGGATATCAACGATTTCATCAGGTACAGTACCCAAGTCTTCACCGATTACAGAACACTGATGACGGTGAGATTCCAACGCTAGGATTGCTAGCATGTCTTCAACTGGGTAGTACAGGTATGCGCCTTCTGTCGCTTTCTCGCCTTTTGGAATCCACCAAAGGCGAAGCAGGCCAAGTACGTGGTCGATACGCAATGCACCACAATGCTTCATGTTAGCACGTAGCAATTTGATGTAAGCGTCGTAGCCAGTCGCTTCTAAAACCTGAGGGTTAAGCGGAGGCAGACCCCAGTTTTGGCCTAGTGGACCAAGTACATCTGGTGGTGCACCGATGCTTGCATCCAATACTAGCGCGCCTTCATCAGCCCATGTTTCACTACCAGAATCAGCAACACCAACCGCAAGGTCACGGTATAAACCCACAGCCATGCCTTTTTCTTCGGCTAGCGCTTGCGCTTCTTTGATTTGATCGTCTGCGATCCATTGCAGGTACATGTACAAGTGAACACGATCTTGGTTGTCCTTAATGTACTTCTGAGTACCAGCTGCGTCGAATGTGCGGTATTTCTCAGGGAATACAGGCCAACCCCACATGTTTGCATCTTCTGCATGTAAATCAGCATGAAGTGCATCGAATGCAGCTTGATGTAGCAAGCTGTCGCCGCCTTTTTCAACAAAGTCCAAGAAGGCACGAGCGCGATCGGTGTTCTTGTCTAAATGGCGAGCTTTAAACTCACTGAATAGCAGCGGAAGAACGCTCATTTTTAGTTGCGAAACTTCGGTGTAATTCACCCAATGAGAGTCTCGCGCTTTTTGTAAACGTTGTTGGAACTCTGCGCTACCAACACGCTGTTGTGCTTCTGCACTTAGCGCGAATTCAGGTACAGAGCTTACGTCGATGTACATGATGTTCAACCAACGACGAGAAGACGGGCTGTATGGGCTTGCCCCTTCTGGATTCGCAGGGAACAGCGAGTGAATAGGGTTCAAGCCAATGAAGTCACCGCCACGAGAGGCAATATCACTCACCAGTTGTTTTAGGTCGCCAAAATCACCGATGCCCCAGTTATGCTGAGTACGCAGTGTGTAAAGCTGGATACTAGGACCCCATAGCTTTTTGTGTTGGTTTAGATCGTCTTGTTTGAAACACGCTTTCGGCGTAATGATCAATGACATCTCGTAAGGTGTTTTACGACGCTTACGACTGATGATCAGTTTGTGATAACCCCAAGCCAAGTTCTTTGGCAATGCAAACACTAGAGGGCCACCCTCAGCACGCTCATCACGAACAATTTGGGACTGAAGATAGCCTTCAAGTACCTCTCCTTGTTCTGTTTCTAAACGCCAGCTGAATTCACTCTCACGAGCACTCGTACCTAGGTTTAGTTCCACTTCGACTGGTTCGCCGTCGCGTAAAACAAGAACAGGGGCTAGTACGTCTTTTTTATGTTTCTTTTCAGCAGAAGCCAGTAGTTTTTCATCACTGCTAGTATCGTAGCCAAGCGAAGCGAGCAAGCGGCGTAGCGTCTCCTCAGACACTTTAGCCTCATCTCCCCAAGCACTGACATAGCTATCAGCCAATCTCGCCATTTCCGCGACTTTCTTTAATGCTGTTTGTTCTTTCATCGCTTTCTCCGAAGGTAATACCAACACCTTCCATGTAGGGTTTTATTGTTATCAATAACTTCTTTTGGAAAATGACCAAAGGTAGCGCTTGGCTACCTTGGTCTTAACTAGGTTCTATTAGCGTTTCACCGCTTCAAGTTTCCAGATATTGTTCACGTAGTCTCGGATTGAGCGGTCTGACGTGAACTTGCCAACAAGGGCGGTATTAAGAATGGCCTTCTTCGCCCAGCCAGCTTGATCTTTATATTGTTCGCTCATGTCTTCGTGCGCTTTCACGTAAGATGCAAAGTCCGCAAGACATAAGTACGGGTCACCGCCGTCTAGTAGGCTGTCGTATGTGGCACGCAGTAAGCCCGGTTGACCTGGAGTGAATTCTTCACCCAGTAGTAGGTCCATGGACGCTTTGAGTAAGTGATCCGCATTGTAGTAATCAAATGGGTTATAACCTTGAGCTTTCAGCGCTTTCACACCTTCAACATCTAGACCGAAGATATAGATGTTCTCATCGCCTACTTCCTCACGAATCTCAACGTTTGCACCATCCATTGTACCGATAGTTAGCGCACCGTTTAGCGCCATCTTCATGTTACCTGTACCTGATGCTTCTTTACCCGCTAGCGAGATTTGTTGAGAAACGTCAGCCGCAGGGATAATGATTTCAGCCATGCTCACGCGGTAGTCAGGGATGAATACCACTTTCAGCTTGTTACCGATGCGAGGATCGTTGTTCACCTTGTCTGCAATCTTGTTGATTGCGAAGATGATTTCTTTCGCTAGGTGGTAACCCGGTGCTGCTTTTGCTGCGAAGAACACAACGCGTGGCGTACACTCAAAACCTGGTTCATTAAGAATACGGTGGTACAGAGACAGTACGTGTAGCAAGTCTAGATGCTGACGTTTGTACTCGTGCAGACGCTTGATTTGAACATCGAAGATTGCATTAGTATCGAGCTCGATACCCATGTTCTCTTTCACCCAAGTTGCTAGGCGTTCTTTGTTCTCTTTCTTCACTGCCATGAATTCTTTTTGGAATGTCGCGTCAGTAGCGTACTTCGCAATACCTTCAAGTTGCTCTAGTTTCGCTGGCCATTCTGGGCCGACTTTCTCAGTGATAAGCTGAGACAGACCTGGGTTACAGAACTTCAACCAGCGACGTGGCGTAATACCGTTCGTTACGTTGTGTAGACGTGTCGGGTACATTTCGTGGAACTCTGGGAATAGGTCTTTCTTAACCAATTCAGAGTGAAGTGCTGCTACACCGTTTACTGCGTAAGAGCCGATTACACATAGGTTTGCCATGCGAACCATGCGGTGGAAACCTTCTTCGATGATAGAAAGCTTCTGTTGTTTCGCGACATCACCCGGCCACATTGCACGTACGTCTTGTAGGAAGCGGTGGTTGATCTCGTAAATGATCTCCATGTGACGTGGTAGCAGGTGCTGGATTAGCGACTCTGGCCATGTCTCTAGTGCTTCTGGAAGTAGCGTGTGGTTGGTGTACGCAAATGTCTTAGAGCTGATTTCCCAAGCCGCTTCCCAAGTTAAACCTTTTTCATCCATCAGGATGCGCATTAGTTCAGGAATCGCAATCGTTGGGTGCGTATCGTTAAGCTGGATAGTCTCTTGCTTAGGTAGATCCGCTAGCGAGTAGCCTGCTGCTTCGTGGCGACGTAGGATGTCACGTACAGACGCTGCTGAGTGGAAGTACTGCTGCATCAGACGCAGTGTTTTACCTTTCTCGTGGTTGTCGTTCGGGTAAAGCACTTTAGTGATGTTACCTGCGTCGATCAGTGCGTGCTGAGCTTCGAAGTAATCACCATTGTTAAAGCTTGCTAGTGAGAATGGTGCAATCGCCTGACATTCCCAAAGACGTAGCGGGTAAACCGTGTCTGATTCGTAACCCACAATTGGAAGATCCCAAGGCATTGCTCTTACTGTCATGCCTGGTACCCATTTGCGAACCTCTTTACCGTTCTCGTTAATCACTTC
This sequence comes from Vibrio sp. 1727, assembly GCF_033344415.1. Taxonomy (NCBI): domain Bacteria; kingdom Pseudomonadati; phylum Pseudomonadota; class Gammaproteobacteria; order Vibrionales; family Vibrionaceae; genus Vibrio; species Vibrio sp. 1727. The sequence continues at coordinate 80,599 of NZ_JAWPOT010000012.1, read as the reverse complement.
AACGTGACCGTAGAAACCGATCTCTTGCGCAAGTTCTGGACGCGCAATTTCCCAAGGGTAGCCTTCTACACCGCGCCATGCGTCAGGTGCTTCTTGCTGGCGACCATCTTTGAATGACTGTTTAAATAGACCGTATTCGTAATGTAAACCATAGCCGACAGTTGGGAATTCTTGTGCCGCACATGAATCCATGAAACACGCAGCCAGACGACCAAGGCCACCGTTACCCAATGATGGGTCGCGCTCTTCTTCTAGCAGATCAGTTAGGTTGTAACCTAGTTCAGCCATTGCTTCTGTTACTTGTTCGTACAGACCCATGCTGATTAGGTTGTTACCAGTCAAACGACCGATAAGGAATTCTAGCGAAAGGTAGTTAACGCTCTTCGCACTTTTAATGCGTGGATCTTCTTCTGTCGCAAGCAAATCTAGAGTAGTAAATTCAGCCAGAGCATGCCCCATTGCTAGGTACCATGCGCGGCTGTCTGCGTTTTCAATCGTATGAGCGTAAGTTACAGATAGGTGTTTCTTTACGCTTTCTTGGAACGACTTCTTGTCAAATTGTTTTTGTTGAGTAGGTTTCATTACGAAATTCTCACGTCTTTTGGTAATTCATCTGCCATACATCGTGCATTTACCTCTGTGAATAAACATCCTCCTAATTCTCATCCTTTGAAGGAGGAGGGCTGAGGGCGTAGAGGGGGTACCATTGCTAGGTTAGTGATCCAAATCTCAACAAAGTGAACTTTGCACCAGTTCTTAGTGATTTTGATCACAATGGAATGTGAGAAAGGTTAAAACCCGTTCATGACGCTTTTTATAGTCCACTCATCTGATGATGTGAAAATTGTAATATCGGTCACATTAACTCGGTCAGCGTAGAAGAACTTTTCGTAATCTATGTGCAACGCGATCTTAACGCTAACGAAACAAACGATATTTAAGTGACGAAAATCACAAATAAAGGGCGTAGTTGATGGTAAATCCATCAACCCTTGAGAATTAGGAAGTGGATCAAAGTAACGAACATTTCTGATGTCGTAACATCCCTCTCAGCTCACAGGATTGTACGCTTTTTATACAAACTAGAATTAGGCGATGTGAGTTATTTCTAGTTTTCGCTAGCTTTTATATTTAAGTGACCGTATGGAATGGTTTTTCAGACGGACGCAAGCCCCAATAGCAGCGACATTATCCGGTATTCAAACAGTGTTTTTGATGCTGATGGCATCATTCAGTAAGACGGCTTTCAAGGGGGCTTTACTAGAATGATCACGTTGCTGTCATTTGGGTATACATAAATAAGGACATAACTACTAATGTGGATTCCATCTAAGCTTACTCGACCAGGACGCCTACACAATGCCATCGTGCGCCCACGAGTGTTGGACTTACTACAGCAAGCGCCTTACTACAAATTGGTTTTATTCCGATCCCCAGCAGGTTACGGAAAAACAACAATGGCAGCGCAGTGGCTATCCGATAAGCCAAACGTCGGTTGGTACAGCATTGATGACAGCGATAACGACGGCTTTCGCTTTGTAAACTATCTGCTTCAAGCATTAAACAAAGCCACCAACTTCAGTTGCGCTAACGCACAAAAACTGGCGGAAAAACGTCAGATCTCGTCTTTACGCTCCCTATTTAGCGAAGTATTCGCAGAAATGGCTGACTTTAATCAAGAGTGCTACGTGGTGCTTGATGACTACCATTTAATCACGAATGATGAAATCCATGAATCCATGCGTTTCTTTTTAAAGCACATGCCAGACAACCTCACCGTTGTGGTAACCAGTCGTGCAGCGCCGCCTCTAGGCACTGCAAACTTACGTGTTCGTGATTTAATGATCGAAATTGGCAACGAGATGTTGGCGTTTGATACCGAAGAAACCACTCGCTTCTTTAACCAGCGTATCGCCGATGGTATTGATGAAGACATGGCGAACAGCCTAAGAACCTATGTTGAAGGTTGGCCATCGGCGATGCAGTTGATCGCATTACAAGCCCAACATCAAAACCGCACATTGGCGCAAACTGTAGAGTCGGTATCGCAGTTCAATCACGCGCACTTGTGGGATTACTTGGTCGAAGAAGTGTTTGACTTACTCGATCACGAAACTCGTCACTTTTTAATGCAAGTATCCGTGCTTGACCACTTCAATGATGAGCTAGTGTTTGCCCTTACCCAACGCGAAGACGCACTGGGAATGATTGAATCGCTTAACCGTTACGGCTTATTCATTTACCCGCTCGAAGGGGAACAGAACTGGTTCCGGTTCCATAACTTATTTGGCGAGTTTTTATCTCATGAGCGCCAAGCTCGTATTCCTCAGCAAGAAAAAGATCTCCACCGCAATGCTGCTATCGCTTGGTTACAACAAAAAGCACCACACCAAGCGATTCATCATGCACAAAAATCGAATGATAAGGACTTAGTGGTAGAGATCCTAAACGAATTCGGCTGGAAGATGTTTAACCAAGGCGAACTCAGCACACTGGAAAGCTCAATTAACAAGTTGGACGATGATCTGTTGTTCAGCCACCCAAAACTTACGATGCTCCGAGCATGGTTGGCTCAAAGTCAGCATCGTTATAACCAAGTGGGCCACCTGCTTGAAGAAGCGGAAGAGGAACACAAAAAGCGTAACATTGCGTTAGATATTCATTATCAAGGTCAAGCAAACGCGTTGCTTGCTCAAGTGGCTATCAACAGTAACCAGCCAGAAAAAGCTCTCGAATTAGCGGAGTTAGCGCTTAGCCAACTTGATAACACAATTTACCGTAGCCGAATTGTGGCGACTTCGGTTGTTGGTGAAGTTAACCACGTGCTAGGTAAACTAGACCGTGCTTTGCCAATGATGCAACAAACTGAAAAGCTAGCTCGTCAGTACCAGGTATATCACCAAGCGTTATGGGCAATATTGCAGCAAAGCGAGATTTTAATTGCACAAGGTTACGTGCAAGCTGCCTTTGAACTACAAGATTCCGCATTCCGTCTGATTGAAGATCAGCAGCTTCAGCATGTTCCTCTTCATGAATTTTTGCTGCGTATTCGCGCGCAAGTACTTTGGTGCTGGAACCGACTTGATGAAGCGGAAGAATGCGCGTACAAAGGTCTGCAAATTCTCGAAAACCATTCACCAAGCAAGCACTTACATAGCTATTCGATGTTGGCGCGTATTGCGATTGGACGCGGTGAATTAGACAAAGCCGGTAAATTCATTGAGCACATCCAACACTTGATGAAACAGTCGACTTACCACGTAGATTGGACTGCAAACGCTTCACTATCGTTGATTCTATTTTGGCAAGCGCGTGGGAATACCGATGCAATGCAAGAATGGCTCAACACTGCGGTTCGTCCTGAATCGGCATGCAACCACTTTTCTCAATTGCAATGGCGTAACATTGCTCGCGCCCACATTAACTTAGGCCAATATACCGACGCTCGTGCTGCGTTAGATTTTCTCCAAGGTGAAGCTCGTCGCACTAACCTAATCACAGATACTAATCGCAACTTAGTGGTTGAAGCAGTCCTTTCTGCTCGCCAAAAAGATGAGGAGCAAGCCAAGGCTCTGTTAAAAGAAGCATTAGTAATGACGAACCAAACTGGCATGGTCGGAAACTTCCTGATTGATGGTGCAACCATTGGCGGTCTGCTGGAGAAGTTGAGCCTCCGCCATGAACTGGGCGATCTTGAGCGTCACCGTGCTCAACAGTTAATGAAGGACATTTCATCGAATCAACGTAGCCGGTCGATTCACTTTGATGAAGACTTTATTGAAAAGTTGGTGAATCACCCTAATGTGCCAGAGCTAGTACGTACCAGCCCATTAACACAACGCGAATGGCAGGTTCTGGGGCTGATTTATTCAGGCTTTAGTAACGAGCAAATCGCACAAGAGCTGGATGTGGCAGGTACGACAATTAAAACCCACATTCGCAACCTGTACCAAAAGCTTAATATTGCTAATCGTAAAGAAGCCATTGTGACAGCTGAAAATTTGCTACAGTTAATGGGATACTGAACTGCTAGATAAACGGGTTAAAACGTAAAGTAAAACACAAGGGTTGACGTAACACGTCAGCCCTTTTTTATGACTGACAGAAAGAGAAGTGCAATTTGCAAAGCACGTAAGTAACGTTGTTCATATAAAAAAATAGCCAACCGCAATAATCGCGATTGGCTTATATTTAGTGTGAACAAATTGTATTCACTAACAACGTCAGTTGGCTAGGTGACCCTCGGCTTAAGAAGGGTCGAGCAGTATTATGCATTAATCATGCCAAAATGCAAAGGCTTATTTTTGGGCACAAGATCTCATATAAGCTGGATTTATTCACGCGCAAATTATCAAAATGCAATTTTATAATGCAAATTGCAATTGCATAATGCAACCAAGATTGATAATTGATAGTAGAGTTAATCATCTCAAAAATGTAAACCAAGCATTAAAAGCTCGTTACGGCGGCATTGTCTTTTGGCGGATAATAAAGATAGGCAATAGATTGGATATAAAACCAAGTAGTTACAGCACTATTTCATACTTTTTTCATCGCAATGTTTGTATACTCTCTGCCATCGAAACGACTTAGCATTAGAGCAATGAACTACTTAATTACTTTCTTCAAGGGAATCGCCATGGGTGCAGCAGATGTTGTACCTGGTGTATCTGGCGGCACCATCGCGTTTATCACTGGTATTTACGATACGCTGCTTGAAAGCATTCGACGCATTAACCCCTCACTTTTCTCTATCTGGCGAAAAGAAGGGTTTAAAGCCGCGTTTAATCACATCAACGGATTCTTCCTAATCGCTCTGTTTGCCGGCATTTTCACCAGTATTGCAACGCTAGCAAAGTTGATTACTTGGCTTCTTGACACACACCCGATCCCACTTTGGTCATTTTTCTTTGGTCTAATTTTGGTCTCTGTGTATCACATTATTCGTCAGGTTGAGCAACGCGATCTTGTCCGCTTTGTCATTCTGCTCGTTGGTGTCGGGTTTGCTTATAGTATTACTGTGCTCAAATCTTTACACATGGAACCAACGGCCATTAACACCTTATTCGCTGGAGCTATCGCGATTTGTGCGATGATCTTGCCGGGTATCTCTGGCAGTTTTATTTTGCTGCTGATTGGCATGTATGCTCCTGTATTAGCCGCAGTGAAAGGTTTTCAAGTCGATACATTAGCGCTATTTTTGTCTGGCTGCGTGATCGGTTTACTGTCCTTCTCTCACTTATTGTCGTGGTTACTACGCAAGTTCCGTGATTTCACCCTGATGTTTTTGACTGGATTAATGATTGGTACGTTGCCAAAGATTTGGCCATGGAAAGAAACCATCACTTGGCGCACTAATTCGAAGGGCGAACAAGTGCCATTGCTACAGCACAACCTATCACCATTTGAATTTGAACACGTGACATCACAACCTTCTCAGTTAGTACTTGCTGTCGTAATGATGCTTGCAGCCATTGCTCTGGTTTTGGGTCTAGAGAAATTCGCAGATTCAGATAAATAACTTTGGTATCAAACACATACTGAACCAAATAAAAACGGAGCCAATTGGCTCCGTTTTTATCTATTGGCTAAGGGCAAAAACATCTCAATTGAAAACTCTGCTGTATTTGATGCAATAAAGTCCATCGCATTACTAAGAAGCTGGTCACCGAGGTATAACGCACAATTTACCGAGGTCACGAGTTGGCGAGCGGCGCATCTGTGCTACGATGCTCGTAATGTTAAGTGATAAATGCTGAACCTTAATGAAACTGTTACAAATCGCCGCTGTTTCAGCCGCATTAGTTGCGGGATTTTATGCCCCGACTCTAATAAAAAGCTTTTCTTCTTCCACTCAAAGCAAGTCAATAGATGAATACTGCTTTCTCTCTACATCCTCTTGCGTCCAAGAAAATGTTACGATGACGCTAAACTCAGAAACTGCTCAACCCTTGGTTCCTACCACTCTAAATGTTGAGTGGCATACAAGCGATGCTAAGCAACTCATCCTAAGTCTTTCAGGAAGAGAAATGGAGATGGGTGAGCCTAAGTTTTTGCTGAAGCAAATCGCTCCTGGCCAATATCAAGGTGACATCATTCTCCCGGTTTGCACGGAGGATGCAATGACTTGGGTTGGTGAACTCAGTGATGGAGAGAATACCGTTTACCCTGCTATAAAAATGCAAAGATAAGGAATCGTTATGAGCCGCAATTGGTCCCTATTTCTCGTAGCTGCTTTCGCACTCGGGTTTGGCGTAAAGAGCTATTTAGATAACCAGAAAACGAAGCCAGAGCAAGTGGACAGTTCCACCTCTCAACAAACGGTATTGTTTGGGGAAAATAACCAAGCCGTCAATATCTTCGATGTGAATGACCCTCGCATCCGAGTCGTCTATTTTGGCTTTACTCGCTGCCCAGACGTTTGCCCAACTTCTCTTGCAATGCTGGCAGGAGCACTGAATCAAATTGACGACGCGCAAAAAGCACAACTACGCCCGATGTTCATTTCTTTAGACCCAGAGCGTGATGAGGCCGATGCATCAGCAAAATATGCCCATTACTTCCATCCAATGATTGAAGGCCTATCGGCACCACTTGATGTAACGACACCTTTGGCACACAACTATGGTGTCATTTTCCGTAAGACAGAATTGGAAGGCTCGGAACTAAAGTACACGCTGGATCATAGCTCTTACTTTTACTTCTTGAAGCCGGATGGCACGTTAATCACTAAAGTACCGCATACGCTCTCGCCGGCACCGATTGTTGAAGCCATTTCAAAACTAACGACCGAAGGCTCTTCAAATGACGGTTAAGTCAGTGCTGAAGCAATTTTTCAATTTCCTACCTCATACCAACCCCAATGTCGAACAAGACGTCGATACGATCATTGACGCCATTGGAGGCATAGAGAACCTGATAGAAACTGGTGCATGTGCGACTCGGCTGCGTCTTACCCTCAGAGCGACGTCCGTCATCGATAAGAACGCACTCAAAAATCATGGCGCGCATGGCGTCGTGATATTGGATGATCGTCATATCCAAATCATATACGGCTTAAAAGCCAACACGTATTCGCAGATTATGGAAGAGCGCATCACAAAACAAAGTTAATATTTTTGCAGTATAGCTACCCTCTTTAAAAAAGGGCAGCTATACTCTTTTGGCTTAATTAACTCACTTATTTATTAACCAACGAAGAGGACACAAGATGATTGTATTGAATAACACTAACTGGGCATCGCAAGGGTAACCCTAACAGCACCAACTCTGTGGCATAACCACAACTCCCCTTCTCTGCCCGGTCTTCACCGGGGTCAACTCTATCCGAATTAGACCCTAATGCGATTTGTATTAAGGCGCTTTGTTGCGTCTGGGATAATTCAATAATGAATCAAACACATACTTTTTGTGACACATTAGTTTCAACTTCAAACCCTCTAAAACAATTGGGTTGGAAACCATTTTTTCAGCAACAACTGACATTAGACGATTACGACAACACTATTTTTGCTCGTGTAATTGCGCATCACCGAAGTGGTTATTTATTGGCAACAGAAACTGGGCAAGTTCATCTTAATGCCCACCATTCTTTACCCAATATGACCGTCGGAGACTGGGTAATCTTAAATGAAGATCAGCAATTTGTTCGCTTACTGGATCGCTTGAGCCTCTTTAGCCGCAAAGCCGCTGGCAGCAAAGTGGCAGAGCAACTCATCGCAGCCAATGTGGATACAGTGTTTATCGTCTGTTCCCTTAACGACGACTTCAATTTAAGTCGTATTGAACGTTATCTTGCCTTGGCTCATGAAGCCGAAGTCGAACCCGTCATCGTGCTTTCCAAGGCCGATTTGTGTGACAATACTGATGAACTAAAAAGCCAAGTACAGAAGCTCGACCCTCTATTAGCTATAGAGACAGTCAACGGCTTAGAAATAGAGAGTGCTTCTAAACTCATGACCTGGTGCAAAGAAGGACAAACCCTCGCTTTTATCGGTTCTTCAGGCGTTGGCAAATCAACTCTTGTTAATGCATTACTCGGGCAACAAGAACAGGCAACTGGGTATATTCGTGAAGACGATAGCAAAGGGCGACATACAACTACATCGCGCTCTATCCATATATTACCTGATGGCGGCATCTTGATTGATACTCCGGGAATGCGCGAGCTTCAACTAGCAGATTGTGAATCGGGGGTCAGTGAGGCATTTTCTGACATTGAGGCTCTCGCTCAGCGTTGTCGCTTTGGTGATTGCCAGCATCAAACTGAGCCGGGTTGCGCAATTCAAACTGCGATTGAAAATGGCAAACTGGAAGTTCGTCGTTTCAATAACTATCAAAAACTATTGCGAGAACAAGCCTTTAACGGTGCGACTTTGGCAGAGCAACGAGCTCAAAGTCGACAGTTCGGGAAACTCACTCGAAATGCCATGAGTGATAAGCGCAGGCGCCAACAAAGTTATTAATTTGTTGCGTTTGAGTTGTCAATAAAATCAAAGGAGACGAAAGTCTCCTTTTTAACAACTTTATTAAAAACCATTACTCATAACTAATGATAATTTTCAACATAAAAATCTTATTTAAATAACATTGAGCAAACATTTAATCCAAAAACAAACTAAAACTAGACACAAAATATTACCAAGCTAAGATATGTGATATTCAGCAAGAAAATGGCTGAATTTATAAAAACAGGATAATTGATAATCATGTGTCTTAGTGACCAGAAGCAATGCTCACCCCTTGCAATATAAGGGCATTATCGCCGTGTAATGATGGACTATTGCCCTGCCACTCTGGCATAAAATTGCAGGAATGATGTATGCAACACAACAGCCTCGTTGCCCGATATGCTCGTGGTAACCTCGTCGTCCAGATCCTTGTCGGTATCGTCTTTGGTATTTTGCTCGCGACAATTTCTCCAAGCCATGCCGAAAGCGCGGGATTAATTGGTAGCCTTTTTGTCGGTGCGCTTAAAGCGATCGCGCCAATTCTTGTGTTTATTTTGGTTGCCGCTTCAATTGCAAACCAAAAGAAAAACCAACACACTTACATGCGCCCAATCGTTGTACTGTACCTGATGGGTACATTCTTCGCGGCGCTATCAGCAGTGGTTCTAAGCTTCCTTTTCCCGACCAATTTAACGCTTGTCACCGGCGCTGAAGGTGCAACGCCTCCTCAAGGTATTGCTGAAATTCTACGCACATTGTTGTTTAAACTGGTCGACAACCCAGTAAATGCACTAGTAGAAGCAAACTACATCGGCATTCTTGCTTGGGGTGTGGGTCTGGGTCTTGCACTACACCACGCATCGGCAACAACGAAGGCCGTATTTGAAGATCTAAGCCACAGCGTGTCTCACATTGTGCGCTTTATCATTCGTCTTGCACCATTTGGTATCTTTGGCTTGGTTGCTTCAACGTTTGCGACAACAGGCTTTAGCGCGCTAGCAAGCTACGCACACCTTCTGGCGGTTCTTCTTGGCGCAATGATGATCATCGCACTCGTTGTAAACCCGGCGATCGTGTTCGTTAAAACCAAACAAAACCCTTACCCACTTGTATTCCGTTGTCTACGTGAAAGTGGTGTAACAGCGTTCTTCACTCGTTCAAGTGCAGCGAATATTCCAGTAAACATGGCACTATGTGAGAAGCTAAAACTGGACGAGGATACATACTCAGTATCTATTCCTCTAGGTGCGACCATCAACATGGCTGGTGCTGCAATCACTATCACAACACTAACGCTTGCAGCTGTGCACACTATGGGTATCGAAGTTGATCTACTGACTGCGCTACTGCTCAGTATTGTGGCTGCGGTTTCTGCATGCGGCGCATCAGGTGTTGCAGGTGGCTCTCTACTACTTATCCCACTTGCGTGTGGCCTGTTTGGTATCTCAAACGACGTAGCAATGCAGGTTGTAGCGGTTGGCTTCATTATCGGTGTGATTCAAGACTCTGCAGAAACTGCGCTAAACAGCTCAACAGACGTTGTCTTTACGGCAGCAGTTTGTAAATCAGAGCAGCAAAAAGCTCAGTAAGACTGACAGAACAAAGAGAAAGGGGAGCCGATGATGGCTCCCCTTTTTTGTTTAATTGCGCTCAATTACGCGGTGACCAAAGCCACCTCTTCAATTGAGAAATGCTTACTTGGCTCAACAAACTCTTGCTGCGCAGCAATAGTTTGCAGCTCCCATTCGCCTGCATGGTACGTTGCACTTAACACCCCGTAGCATGCGTCATGACAATGTTGGAAAGCTTGCTTGGGAGACCAGCCTTTTAAGAGTCCCGCGGTAAAGATAGCTGAAATAAGATCGCCCACGCCAACAGGTTGTTTAGCAAACTCAAATTGAGGACGCTTCGCAAGGTAAATGCCTTCTTGCGTAGCCAATAGCATGTTGAAGCTGCCATTTTCTAGGCAGTAAAGGTGCTTAACTAGCACCACTTTTGGACCTTTTTCTAGCGCACGTTGGCATGCGGTGATCGCATCGTCTAGTGAGTGGATTTCCATCTCAGAAAATTGACTTAGCTCGAATTGGTTCGGAACGATCACGTCCGCCATTGGCATCAAACGCGTTAGAAGATTTTCAGCAATGCCCGGAGCCACAATGCAGCCTTTGTCTGGCGCGCCCATTACAGGGTCGCAAACGTAAAGTGCGTTCGGGTTTGCTTGTTTCACTTTCGTCACGGTATCTTCAACAGCAAGGCACTGCTCTGCACTACCTTGGTAGCCCGTCAATACCGCTTGGCACTTTTCCAGCGCGCCGATGTTACCAAGTCCACGAACTAACTCGCTGATGTCTTCAGCCGCAAACGCTCGCCCAGTCCAGCCTTCTTGATACTGCGTGTGGTTAGAAAATTGAACGGTATGAATCGGCCATACTTCGAAACCCATGCGTTGCATTGGGAAAACGGCACTGCTGTTACCAGCATGACCAAAAGAAACATGAGATTGTATAGAGAGGATACCTTGCATAGTACCTTACCTCTTATTGTAGTTATCGATAGTTCAAAGACAGCGGCAAGCGCCAGTTTTGCGAAACCAGTAGTGTATCCGACAAACCAAGATTCTCTAACTCAATTCTCCTCAATATCTTCAGAGTAAGTTGGAACGTTGGTTTTCAACACCATCTTCTTAATTTCCATTTTGTCTTTATTCAGTGCGATTTCTAGGGTATCTCCTTCCCTTATCCCGAGCTGAGCCAGGATTGCGCTTGGAATGACTACGGCGGTATCGCCACCGATTTTAACAGGTTGACTTATCATCTTTCGTCCTCCAAATGTCGAAAATGAGTTTTCACGTCATTGGATGTCTAGCCTCAAATGCATTGAGCTGACTTGGATTGGCGTAACATTTTAAAGACAAAAGAAAAGCCTCAATCTTGAGGCTTCTGGATAAGATAGGTTATGGCTGAAGGAAGTTTTGAGTGAAATCGAGCGCATCTTTAGAGAGTTTTTTTTCGTTGGGCGATGTGCTTGCCTGACCTTCTGCTGTTACCGTTGTCATGTTAGGCTGAAAATCTAGTGTTGATGCCTCCTCCCAAGCTTCGGAGGCGTCTTTATTCTCATCATTCAACACCGCATTGAGCTCCTCTTCCGCAGGAAAATACGCTTCGCGTTTGTACACTTTGTTAAGGGCTCGAATAATAGAGTGCTTTCTCACCATTCCTGAGGCCAGCTTTCTTTGCAACGGCTTCGCTATGGACTGCAATCCAACGACAACATCAACACCAATATTGGTTGCCACTTCATCACGTAACGTACGCGCAGGTTGGTAGCCCATATTGGCAGCAAGAAACAGCCAAACGTAAGCAATTGCATTACCCGTTTTACCTTTATCCTTCCACGCTTCGCCAGCATGATACATCGCTTTAGCACTGCCACCTTCCGCGGCCCGTTCCAGCCAGTAGCAACCTTTAACCATGCTTTTTTCTGTACCAATGCCATTTAGGTAACATAAGCCGACTTGGATCTTGCCATCTGCACTGTCTTTTTCCGCCGCTTTCATAAACCAGTAAAGCGCATCTGCACTGCGTCCTGCACTATTGTCTGGTGAAAGCTGCCATTCCCCCATATAAATCATGGCATCAATGCAGCCTTCTTCGGCGGCAGTTTCAATCAGTTGGTTACCTTTTGGGATATTTTTTTCAGTTCCTCGACCAAAGACCAAGGCCTTGCCCGTCGAAAATTTCGCTTCGGTATCCCCTTCCATTCCCGCAATTGCGGTACGCCAGAAGTTTGCCTGCTCTTTTAAAATCACATCTTCGCGCATGCGTTCACTTAAGCGAACAATGCCGTACATCCCCGTCACATTGTCCAGTTTAGCGGCTTTATCATACCAATACAGCGCTTGACGAATGTTGTCCTTTTCGGCTTCTTTCGCTAGAAATAAAATGGTGGGGATATGCCCAGTTTCGGCTTTGAACTCTCGCTCTTTACGCTCTTGCTCTCGCGCTTTATGCATCGCCTTTCGATAAGCGGCTTCGCGAGCTTTCCTCTCTGCCTCGAGTCTTTGTTTCCGCATCGACAACGAGATCATCCACACAAATATCAGGACGAGTGAAAGGCCAGTTGCCGCAATGGCAATGCCCATACTACTCATAAATAGCCTCTTTTGGTTTCAGGGCCCAATTCAACTCCCTTTCAGGGAAATCTTATGATTATGCGCCGACATAACGCCGACTACCTTCATTATATAACGACCACTTAGCGAAAATCTGAAGCTTGCTAAGACTTAATGGCGGTATTTTATTCAACATCACTGCAACTTATTTTTAAAAGAAAAATATGGCCCTCATTTTTATAGAACTTAATCACGGTTTTGGGGCTGAGATATTCTCATCCCCTATCATCCCCCCTTACTCCTCCCATAAAAATTCACATTTTAATGATGTGCAGAATCTCTCACTATGCGCCTGTTTTATTATTTAATTTGTGAACAAAATCGACTGTGACAGAAAATTTGCACCTGTAAAAAACTTAACAGCCTGCTCTCACATTTTGCTGATGATTCAGTGTATTAGCATCTAATTGAACATTTCCTTTTTTGGCATCTGCCTTTCTAGCGTGTGCAAAACCTTCTTGATGATTGAGTCAGCGAAGGCAGCGCGCAGCTCAATATCAATTCAATAACAATGGATTTGTAAACGTGGACAATAAGACATTTAAATTATCAACAATTGCCAAAACCGTACTGCCTTTGATTTCCGTCGCGGTAATCAGCGGTTGTGGTAGTGATAGCACGAACGAAGATACGACGACCCCTGGCTCAGGCTTGTACCCTGCGGGAGAGAACGAAGTCGTCATTTATTACAAACGTGACGTAGCATCAGCTTCAACAGCCAGCGACTACGAAGGTTGGGGCTTGCACCTATGGAACGGTGAGGGCTGTACCAGCACAGATTTAGACGCAATGGGCATTCCGGGAACAGGAACGGATTGGTCTGCGCCACACCCATTCGATGGCATCAACGACACCTACGGTGCTTACTACGTACTGAAAATAAATCCAGACGCCTCTGACCCACACGAATGCATGAACTTCATTCTGCACAAAGGTGATGAGAAAGCGTTCGGCAGCGCAAACTCAAAAGTAGAGTTGACGAAAATCGGCGAATCGAAAGGTTTGTTTGGCTTCCACGGCAGCAGTGAGCTTTACTACGAGCCAATCGAAGAACGCCCTGTTGATATTGATGGTCAAAAAGCGCATTGGTTAGACGCCAACACCATCGCGTGGGAAGCGGCGGCCAATGCGGATTCCATGAAGCTGTTCTACAGCCTTAGCAATGACATCAAAATGGATGAAGATAAGCAAATCTCTGGCGGTACAGCGGTTGAGCTGACAAAGGCTGGTGAGTTGTCTGATGGTCTGAAATCACGCTTCCGTCACCTTGCTAGCCTTCAAGCTGCGGGTATCGATGTCGATGACGCGACCTTGCGTACGATCCTGAAGTCACAAATCGTTATGGTGGCTTACAACGCAAATGGTGACGTCATTTCTGCAACTGAAGTGCAAAAACCGGGCGTTTTGGATGCGGTGTTTGCCGATTCCAAGGCAGGTAACGCGATCGGTCAAGAACTCGGTGCGATTGTGGAAGGCGGTGCCGCAACCTTCAAACTATGGGCACCAACTGCCCAAGATGTTGATCTGATAATCTACGATGAAAACTTAGCAGAAGAAGCGACCGTTGCCATGACGGAAGACCCAGCAACAGGTATCTGGGTTTCTGAGGCACAAAGCAACGTTGTCAACAAATACTATCGCTACCAAGTTAAGGTATACCACCCAACAACTGGCGTCGTTGAAACGCGTTTGGTAACAGACCCATATTCAATGAGCTTGTCTAAGAACTCACGATACTCGCAAGTGGTTGATTTAGATGATCCAAGCTTAATGCCTCAAGATTGGAAAAACTACGCACGCCCAACGGTTAAAAAAGACGAAGACCACGTCCTTTACGAGTCACACATTCGTGATTTCAGCTTTAACGACAGCAAAGGCACACCAAGTCTTGATGGCAAATATCTGGCGCTTACAGAACCTGAGCGTGAGTCTGTATCTCACTTACAAGCTTTAAAAGATGCTGGCCTAACAACGCTACATATCTTGCCAGCATTTGATATTGCAACCGTGGATGAAGACGCTGACAAGCGAGTCGATATCACCGACACCGTGGGTAAACTTTGTGGCATCAAGCCAGAAGCCTCCATTTGTGAGACCGAAGATGACGGCAAAGTGATTGAAGAGGTATTAAATAGCTACGACCCAACAACGGGCAAAGCACAAGCGTTGATGAACGATCTTCGCATGCTAGACAGCTTCAACTGGGGTTACGACCCTTACCACTACACCGTGCCAGAAGGCAGTTATGCGACCGATCCTAACGGGTCTAAGCGTATTCTAGAGTTCCGCGAAATGGTTCAAGCGACGCATAAAATGGATCTGAAACTGGTCATGGACGTCGTGTACAACCACACAAATGCATCTGGTGTGAACGAAAAATCAGTACTGGATAAGATTGTCCCTGGGTACTACCACCGCCTAAACGTCAACACTGGCGGAGTCGAAAACTCAACCTGTTGTGATAACACCGCAACCGAGAACTTGATGATGGGTAAACTAATGGTTGACTCATTGATGGTATGGGCGGATGACTATAAAGTCGATGGTTTCCGTTTTGACCTTATGGGCCACCAGCCGAAAGATGTGATGGTTTACGCACTTGAAAAAGTCCGTGAAATTGACCCGAATACCTTGTTCTACGGCGAAGGTTGGGACTTTGGTGAAGTCGCGCAAAACGCTCGCTTCGATCAGGCGACACAAGTCAACATGGCGGGGACAGAAATCGGTACTTTCTCTGATCGTCTGCGTGACGCAGTTCGTGGCGGAAGCCCGTTTGATGGCGGTGTAGATTCTGAAGGTAAGCACCCACTTCGCTTTAACCAAGGCTTTGGTAACGCCGCTTATCCTAACGAAGAAACCAAAACTGACGCAGAATCGGTGAATGGTCGTTTACACAACCAAGATCTGGTTCGTCTAGGTATGGCTGGTAACTTGGCTGACTACATCCTTCTTGATTACAAAGGCGAAACCAAACTGGGTAAGAACGTTGATTACAATGGTGCGCCTGCAGGCTACACAAAAGTGCCATCAGAGAACATCTCTTACGTGTCTAAGCACGACAACCAAACATTGTGGGATAACAACGCCTACAAGATTGCGACTGGCACTTCATCTGCCGAGCGTGCACGTATGCAGGCTGTGTCCCTATCAACGGTGATGCTTGGTCAAGGCATTCCATTTATCCACATGGGTTCTGAGCTATTGCGCTCTAAATCCATGCAGCGCGACTCGTACGATTCTGGTGACTGGTTCAACCGTGTATTCTTCGACGGAAGCGACAATAACTGGAACGTTGGTCTACCACGTGAAGACAAAGACGGTGCAAACTGGGAGCTGATCAAAACCATCGTTGGTGACAGCACGGCGAAACCAGATTCAACCGACATCGAGCTGACTAAGCAACAATTCCTAGAGCTACTAAAAATCCGTAGCACAAGCGAACTGTTCCGCCTAGATACCGCGCAAGAAGTGATGAACCGTGTGGACTTCCGCAACGTAGGGAAAGACCAAGTGGAAGGCTTGATTGTGATGTCTATCGACGATGGTACATCAGCAGGTGCCGATTTAGATTCGAACTACGATGCTGTTGTGGCCGTTGTGAACTCAACATCAACTGAGAAATCTTTCAAAGTTGCTGGCGCAACTGGGTTCGAGTTACATGAAGTTCAACAAAACTCTGCGGATGACATCGTGAAAGGTGCAAGCTTCACCAATGAAACCTTCACAGTACCAGCACTGACAACAGCGGTATTCGTGCAGCCACAAAACGGCGCGCAAGGTGCTGGCCTACCAGTAAACACGGATAACAAAGACGTATCGAGTATTCCTCCTTACGGCGAAACGGTTGTTTACGTGAAAGGCACGATGAACGAGTGGTCTGATAGCAGTGATTGGGCGATGACCTTTATTGGCAACGGTATGTACTCTGTAACTGGCGTTCTTGAAGCAGGTGAGCACGAGTTCAAATTCGCGGACTCTGGTTGGGCAAATCCAAACATCGGTTGTGATGCTGCGAATATAGCTTCTGGTTCACTAGACTTAGGTTCAGAAGGTAACTGTAAGCTGTCTGTTGCTGAAACAGGTAAGTACAACTTCACTCTGAACGCGCTGCATGTTCAAGATGAAAGCGTAGAAAAACCGGTCGTGTCAGTGACCAAGTCAGCAGATGCACCAACATTCGGTGAAACAGCACTTTACCTACGTGGCACTATCACCACATGGGACACTCCAGCGCAAGACTCCACTGCGAAGTTCAGCTATGTTGCAAATGACGTTTACTCGCTAGACATTGACCTAGCGGCGGGCAACTACGAGATGAAAGTTGCGAGCGCAGACTGGGCAGCAGACACCAACTTCGGTGGCGAAGGCAGTGTTGAGCTTGGTAAAGCGCTAACGATGGAAGTCGGTGGTGGTAGTGCAAACCTGAAAATTGCGATTGCAGAAGCAGGAAATTACAACTTCCACTTCAACGCGGCTGACAAGTCGGCGCCAATCGTGACGGTAACGAAAAACTAGTTTCATTTAAAAACATCCGTAATGAAAAAGGGGAAGCATCACGCTTCCCCTTTGTTTTGTTGGCGTCACTAAATGGTGGATACCAAAATCAAAAAGGTGTTAGTTTCCCCAAATCTGTTCAACAAACTCAGGATGATCAATGAATGGATTACGATTGCCCTGAAAATCAAACACTTGTTGATTGCGGTTTCGTTCTTTTTCACTAACGGGATCATTTTTGTGCCAACGTTTCAGCATGTTTAACATCCAAGGTTCAAAAACCGTCGAACTTGAACCATCAAGGACAGCATCCGCATTGCTTGAATTGCCTTCCCAGTTACCTACAATATTTTCATAGCGGGTTGCCATGTAGAAATAGGCACGAGCAAAATCGCCTTTAAACTCATCGATCGGCTCAAAAACCGTACCGGAGTAGCCCAGACTAGTGCTTGCTTGGCCAAGTTTAGAGCCATTACTAGACACGTAGGTCGCGGTGCCCACTTCACCAAATGGCCAATTACTGCGCTTCGCGTTTACATAACCATCAGTTGCAAACAAGTGATGACCGTCTGAGTTCATCGGCTCAACCTTACCGCCAAACCAGCTTTTCGGAAAAGAGTGCTCACGGTTGTAGCAATCCCCTTCCGTTTTGTATTGGCCACATTGGTCTGTGACTTTGGTAAAGCTTACTGTATCGCTACCAGATGGCTTTTCAGAATACATATCGAGAATAGAGCCATCATTTTCGTAATAACGATCAATATCGGCATCTTTTACCAAGGTCCAGACCGCAGAATAGCCTCGGCTGGAGTGATTATTGATAATGTTAAACAACGCTGTTTTTAGAGCGTATCCCGTCTTACCAGATGCCGCTTGATAGTAACCATCAACCACTGGTGGGGTCGTCGTTGTGTCACCTAAGTTAAAATTGGTGGTTTCACTTTTCGAGAATTCAGCGCCAGAAGCAAGAGTCTTATCTCCCACCTTCAACGCGTAAGACCCCGAACCATTGCCACAGCAAATGCCGTCGCCATAGCTGTCTTGAATCGTAAATTGGTAGTTACCATCGGCCAAACACATGGTCTTTTCAACAGAGGTTGACGACTCATACCCCTGACCAGAGAAAAGCACTTGCGCTTGGCTATTTTTCAACTCCCAGCTAGTTTCTGAGCCATAGTTGTCCGTCGTGAGTGTAAGAACCACCTCATGATCACTACAATTTTCTACAGGAGGTTGTGTACTTGTCTCGGTCGGTTGAAAATTATCGACGTAGACAACTTCTGAGCCATCAAAACTGGCTTCATCGTAAAAACGCAAACCGACGTTGATGGTCTTGTTCGAGCTCGCTGTGTAGTTGTGCGCGAGCTCTTGCCACTGGTTTATCTGTTGTGGGTTCGAGTAATTGTGATAACCATCAACCACCAGACGTGCTTTTACATTTCCTTCGGTATGATAAACCGAGACAGAAAACGGATAGGTTTTCCCTTGCTCCACATTAATGGTTTGCAAAAAGTCGGTGTTGCTTTGGGTACCTGTATTCACGACGACCTGGGCAGCCAGACCACCCGATTTGATTTGCTCGCTGCTTGGCGACACTGTAATGCCAGCGTCAATCTCCGACCACTGCGTAGGCGCACTGCCATTCCACTGTTCAAAGTCACCATTGAGAATTTGGCTATATGCAAGCGGAGAGCTAATAACAGCAAGAAGACAGAGGGGTTTCGTTATGGATTTCATTATACTTTTCCATTAGTTATGTAAATCCCAAACACGATAAACATATTAGTGGGGCATAAGTAATCCTTCAGTCACATTTTTACGTTGCACAAGTGTTAATTTACTTTTTAATGTGCAGCTTATCTCACAAATATCCATCTGCTGAAAACAAATGCCAATACAAAAAGCGAAGCAACTTGTTGGCTACATCGTCGTAAAACCATTAAGAGAAAAGTAAAACAGACAGAAAAAAGCCAAGTGTGCGCCTATGGGGGTCAGCAACAACACTTGGCTTGTTTATAAGAAAGCTTGTGGTCAGCTCAACTGGTGAGCATCAATTCTGGATAATTCCTTAAGGTTTTACCGCAAAGAATCGTCCTTGTAGTGGCGACATCAGAATCTGATATTGACCATTGCTCGGAGTAATTTTTTCATTCGTGAGCAAATCCACCAACTCACCAGTACCAACACTCTCCTGAGTAAGAGTAACGCTTCTAGCGCTCTCTAAGGTATTTAGCGCAAACAAGACTTTGTCCGAACCAGATTGTTTCAAGTCCACATAACTGCCGTTACTCGCAACTAAATTCGTGCGTGACCCCTGATAAAGTGCAGGATGCGCATCGCGCATTGTCATCAGCGATGTCACATAAGATTTGAGATCGGCTTGGTTTGCATCAAGCGTCGCCGTCACGCCTTCAATTTTCGCACTGCTGCGCGCAACGTGATCATCGCACAAACCTTGAATGGCGCAGGTGCTGTTGTCTTCTTTTGCGGCAAAACCATCCACTTGATCCCCGATTTCATCACCGTAGTACAACGTGATTGGCCCGGTGTACGCCGCTTGGAAAGCAAACGCGGCTTTATGGCGTAACCAATATTCTGCATCATTCACATCCGCCAAGTTTCCGCGCTGTAACAAGTCACCAAAGCGCACTAAATCATGGTTGCCGATCATCAAATTCGGCTGCGCATGTGTTGGATATTGGTTGTGTGTGCTGTAGCCGTTGTCTAACCAATCCGCACCGCGACCACCCACGCCGCTCTCATTCACGGCCAAAGTTTCAACGATGCGATATCGCATAGGGAAGTCAAACGCAGAGCACAATGCTGGATCGCTGTTCGATCCATACGCCTCATTCGCGATTTCAGACTCCCCTTTCCAAATCTCTGCCACCATATAGCCCAACGGATTCACTTGTTCGCCTTTGCTATTGGTGTACGTCACACTTTGTGAGGCTTCATCGACGGCTTTACGAAGTTGTGTCCAAGCGTCTGTCGGAACTTGATAGGCTTGATCTAAACGCCAGCCGTCAATCTTCAGTTCTTTGATCCAATAGGTTGCCACTTCTTTGTAGAAATCGAGACTGGCCGGGTAATCAACGGGATTGCTCGATCCCGATGGCAACAAACCGGAGGGAGATGGTTTGATCAAACCATCTTTGTGATGACCAAATACACCATCAAAAAACACGTATAAGCCGCGTTTGTGTGCTTCCTCGACCAAGGTTCTCGCCGTTTCTAAATCACCAAAACGTGGATCAATGGTGAAGTAATCCGTTGCAAAGTAGCCCGTGGCATCCAGACGATCGGCCCAGTGTTCTTGGCCCACTATCGCTTCCGATTCAAAAACTGGCGTCAACCAAATCGCGTTCATCCCTAAATCTTGGATGTAATCGAGTGAATCAATCACTCCTTGCAAATCGCCGTTATGATGGCTGGTGCCATAACCTGTACCGTGACCAATGCTCGCATCACCATCCACAAAACTCTCTACCATGATTTGATAAGTACGAAGTTGGTTACTTTGCGCCATGACATTGGCTTGGCAAGCATAACTGGTATCCGGTAGCGGAGTGCTGCTATTAGTGTCGCCACCACCAGAAGAATTACACGCAGATAAAGCACCAATCACACTTAACGCAAGCAACGATCGAGACAGGCGATGGTTACGTAGGATATTACGCATTTTATTCTCCCTAACTTACTCAAATAAACTACGGAAATTTGAGTAATAAAATTAACCCCGACATGTGTTTCATGCAGGGGTTAATAAATAAAAATAGATTTTAAATAACTGAATGGAATATTATTGGCACTTATTTACCATGACATGAACAGGTTTGCCTTTTCCTTCAAACTGAAGACTCCATACATATTTACCATCTTCTTTAATATCAACCGAAGTATCCGTACCGTAACCACCAAATGTTAATGGTGTTAATTCACCAACGTTCATTCTATTACCTTTTGCGGTAAATTGTGGGAACCACAACTCGGTCGCGTACTGCATTTTGTAGGAGCCTACTTTTTCTTGAACCACGGCTTGGTAGAAATTATTCCCTTTGTAGGTGTATTGACGCTGAGGCACGTGTTTCCAATCGGAATCCGCAAACGTACCCACCACAAATAGTGGTTTAGAAATAGGTCCTTTCGCTGTGCTATCTGGGTTGTCACACGCTTTCATGAAAGCAACCACTTCGTCTTGAGACATATTAACAACAGGCTCTGCGGCCGCTTCTGGTTCTGCAGTCGATTGACAACCCACTAAGGCAGCAAGTAGAGCAGCAGCAAGAGAGGTCTTCATCATGTTCATTTCACGTAATTCCTTTTTAGTATATCCAAAGTAAAATAAACTCAACGGTTAAAAGAAATATTAATCGTTATTAAAATGGAAATATCAAACGACAAATAAATATCGTCAGATTGTGAATTTAAATCACTTCGAGAAGTTTGTTTATTTCCTAAGTACAAAAAATAAATTAGGAACTGCCATTAATTATTGATCCAACCTATATAAAAAACAAAGTAATAAAAATAATTATGTGAATAAGGTAACTCTATGTAGGGGTATTTTTATTAGTTTATTTTCTATGAAAAAGGTCAGCATTTCGCTGACCTTTTTTTATCTGATTATTTTCTATTTACGGCTTTCACAAACACTTGTTGTGCACCTTCAATACCTAGCTCTTTTGCTTCATCAAGCAAAGTGAGCGCTTTCGGAATATCATTCGCTGCGACTGCCGCTTCAATTGAGCTGTAGTAGTAGCTAGTAAGGTCCGTACCTTGGGGAATGTTGTCGTTTTTCGCAACAATCTTAGTATTCACAATATCATTCGCGGATACCGAAAAGCGGAACTGACCGAGTGGGCTATGTTTCGCTAGAGGGTCTGCAATATCTGGCGGCTGAGTGTGACGCGCCATGGCGAAGGCTTTTGCAGGGTGTAAAACTTGTGTACTTCCTTTTAGATCGGCGGAAGTCGTGTAAACCAACACATGCAGATCGTTACCTGTCATGTCTGGAATCACATTGAGATCA
Organism: Vibrio sp. 1727; assembly: GCF_033344415.1. Classification (NCBI taxonomy): domain Bacteria; kingdom Pseudomonadati; phylum Pseudomonadota; class Gammaproteobacteria; order Vibrionales; family Vibrionaceae; genus Vibrio; species Vibrio sp. 1727. The sequence continues at coordinate 58,452 of NZ_JAWPOT010000012.1, read as the reverse complement.
AGTACGAATTTATCGTTGTCCAACAGTTTTGCTGGTTCGTACTTAAACTTTGAAAAATCTGCTTGGTAAATGGTTTCTCCTGCCGAGTTCATCACTGCGACATTAGGAGCATAAAATTGAAGTTCTTTACTTACGAATGTCTCTAATTTGATATCGAGACTGCCACGGTTACCTGGAAGAGCAAACGCTGCAATAGCGCCAGCACTGTTACCATCCAACAACATTTGGCTTTTATCAGTCAAAGCGAATTCAGTAACCACAGGCACGTTAAGCGGTACCCATTGAATATCACCCGATTGCGTGATCACTTGTTGCTGACCTTTTGGACTCATCTCTACTTGTTCTACAGACGCACAACCAGTAGCCAACATGCCCAGCAGTACGGGAGCAAGCCATTTTTTCATTACTGTCTACCTCGACTCTTTATTGTTTTTTAAATAAATACAGCCAGATAAGTTCTGGCTGTATCATTCTAGGACAATTTAGGACTTAGTGGTTAGATGATTACCACCAAGCTTCAGCTTGTACACCGAATTGGAACGTATCGTCTGAACGACCGTTGTCAAATGTGTTTGAGTTGTCTTCTTTGTCAGCCGTTAGGTAAGAAGCGTAAACACGGATTTCAGGACGAGCCCAGAAGCTAGAACCAGCAGACCATGCTTGAGCAACAGTTAGCTTACCGTATTTGTTTTCTTCGCCGTCGTTATCGTCGATAGCGTAACCAGCTTCGAAAATAGTTTTGTGGTTGTCATCCCATTTGTACATTGGACGAACAACAACAGACATTGTTTCCCACTTGTCTTGGCCAGCCCACATGTCTTCACCAACACCGTACACTAGCTGGTGACCCATTTCCCAGCTGTCGCCCATGCCGATTACACCCCAGTTGATTAGGCGGTAACCAGATGCACCGTTGTCAGCTTCTGCGCCGTACCAGCTACCGTCGCCGTAGAATGCCATTGTTTTTGAGTAACCTTCAGTACCGTACTGAAGCACTGTTTTGTTGAAACCAGCGTCTAGACCTTGAGTCAATTCTGCTGTGAACATTACGCCGTTTTTCGCATCTTTAGTGCCGTTTGGCGCAGCGTCAGTTTCGTTAAGAATTGCGTAGTTCAAGCCCATTTCTAGAGAGCCGTTGTCCCATAGAGGAAGACCTGCGTAACGTACGTCTAGAGTGTTTACGTTTGTTGCGCCGCCATCGTTGCCTGGGTCTGCGATATCGCCGCGGTCGTTACGAACCCAAGCGAAAGAAACTTTACCAGGACCAGCTTCGATACCTTCAACACCAGCGCCCGCGCCAGAGATGTTCCAGTAGTAGAAGTCAGAGATATGAATGTCGTGACGTTGGTAGTAGCGTTTACCTGCCCAAAGCGTTGCTTCAGGAGCAAAGTTTAGTAGGCCTTTAGCTTGAACGTTGAACTGACGTAGTGCGAATTGTGCATCGTCTACACATTTCACTTCGCCGTTATCCAAACCACAGTTAGCAGAAGTGCTTTCCCAGTCGTTTGAACCGTTAGAAGTCATTGCAACCATAGAGTCTACGTAGAACGTTTTGCCGTTGTTGTTGTAAACTTCTTTACCTAGTTGAATCTCGCCGTAGATATCGCTTTCATTACCTAGACGACCGATCTTGTTCTTTTCGAATGTTAATTGTTGACCACCGTCAGCGTTCACGCCAACGCCAGCACGCATGTAACCGTGGAAATCCACTGCGAATGCAGAACCAGCAGCTAAAGTTGCAGCTACAGCAGCAGCAATTGCACTTACTTTTTTCATTCTTAACTCCATTAAGGGTATTTATAATTCTGTCTTCCCTGCTCACTCTTTTAGGTGAATATAGGCAGTAAAAACACACCTAAAGAAAGAGAGGTAAGATGGGAACGAATCCCCGTTTGTTTCAACAGTTGTGAGATTACCCGAGGCGTACAAGGATGACTTCCTCCGCCCTAAACTAATTTAAGGGGGATGAGAAGGGAGTAGAAAATTTACCGAATGGTGTTTTTTCGAGTCAGATCACCAATCTAGGGAGGAATTAGTAAGTTTGTTCGGTTTTGAGCCGCTACAAAGTGATAGCCATTTCATATTTTTGACTCTAAGCCGTCACATAAAGTAATTAAATTACACGAATATTTTTATATTTAGGGTGGTTGACCTTAGTAAGACAAAGTTTTTAACTTATAGTTTCCTAAAGGTAGCAATAAATATTAAATAAAGTATCTCCGATGACACGACTTCTCTCTCGCCCCTACCCCCTGGGCGCAACATTGAATAAAGAAGGCTGTAACTTCTCTATTCATGCTCCGGGCGTAAAAGACATTCAACTGGCATTGTTTGCAGACGATGGCAGCTACGAGCTTCACGGTTTACCGAATGAATACGCTGGCATACGTCATACTTTTATTCCAGATATTAAGCCAGGGCAAAAATACGGTTATCTTGTCTCCCACAAGGACGAGCCACTGTTAATTTCTGATCCGTACGCAAAATCAATAGATAAAGCCCTCCACTATCATCCTCCCTACTCTCCAGCCAAAAGTTTCGATATGCCGAAGTGCGTCGTTATCGAAGATGATTTTGACTGGCAAAACACGGATCACCCGCGTATACCCAGAGAAGAGATGGTGTTGTTTGAGACGCACGTCAAAGGGCTTACCCAACGCCACCCTGAGGTTGAGGACAAGCTGAAGGGGCGCTATTTAGGTCTTGCATCACCTGAAATGCTGGCCTTTTACAAACAGCAAAACATCAACACGCTGCAATTGCTACCTGTCGCAGCATGCATGCATGAGCCTCACCTACTAGAGATAGAAAAGGTCAATTATTGGGGATACAACCCTTATCTCTTTATGGTGCCCGATCCGCGCTACGCAGAACAAGACGCCGTTACGGAATTAAAAACAACAATTCGCGAATTGCATAAAAACGGCATCGAAGTGATTCTCGACGTGGTTTACAACCACACTGCTGAAGGTGGTGAAGGGCCTACAATTTTCAACCTGAAAGCCCTCGACTCCTGTTTTTACATCAAACATGGCAACCACTTCGCCAATTACACTGGCTGCGGAAATACAGTGGATCTCACCTACCAACCAGCCTTAAACCTTGTGATGGATACATTGCGCTACTGGGTTAGCGAATTTAAAGTCGATGGCTTCCGTTTTGACTTGGCTGCAACGTTAGGTCGACAGGGCGATGATTACAACCCAGAAGCAGCTTTCTTTAAAGCCGTTGCGCAAGACCCAATTTTGCGTGAAACCAAATTGATTGCCGAGCCTTGGGATATTGGTCCAAATGGCTACCAAGTGGGTAACTTTCCATTTGGTTGGAACGAATGTAATGACAAACTGCGTGATATTTCCCGCAGTTTTTGGCGCGGTGATCAAGGCTATTTAAAAGAGTTTGCCACTCGATTAATGGGCTCTCGTGACATTTATAGTGCAGCGAACTGGCCATACAAACTCACCGTAAATTACATCACGTATCACGATGGCTTCACACTGCAAGATTTAGTGTCTTACAAGCACAAACATAACGAAGCCAATGGCGAAGAAAATCGCGACGGTCACGGTGACAATCGTTCAGAAAACTACGGTGTTGAAGGCGAGACGGAAAATCTGATGATTATCGCCACGCGTGAAAAGCAAAAACGCAACCTTATTGCTAGCTTGCTGTTTGCCTTCGGTATCCCACACATTCTCACTGCTGATGTTCTGTCTCACACCCAAGGCGGTAACAATAATGCCTATTGCCAAGATAACGAAACCAGTTGGCTGAACTGGGAAGAGACAGAACGTAAGCAACATTTCAAAGCATGGATGTCACAAATGGTCGCCAACCGAAATCAATACATGGTGCCATTTATCCGAGCTTTCAGTGGCGAAAACCGCAATAACAACCGTATTTTCTGGCGCCGTACAGACGGTCGCTTAATGGAGCACGATGATTGGAACCGTTTAAGCTCTGTCGCACTTCACCTTGGTATCGGTAAAGAAGGGCAAGAGCTGGTCTACCTCATCAACCAAACTAACGCCACAGCGCGCTTTAAACTCCCCAATGAGCGAAAGCAAGAATGGGTGACGATCTGTGATACAAACGTACGTAACCTCAACCCAGGACATGCTGAAGGCGAAGTCTTGCTGTCACCCACCTCAATGGTGATTTTGCACTATCAACCAAACCAAAGCACACCAAAAGGTGAGCAAACGCATAGCTAAGTTATAAACGCTCCAAAAAAGGAAAGCCGATGCATCTCAGTGCTTCGGCTTTTTGTTGGTTAGATTTGCCTAACTCATTATTCGCAAGGCGGCGCTAGGTGGATCAAAGCCAATCCACCCAGTGACGTCTCGCGGTATTTCTTGTTCATGTCTTTGCCCGTTTGATACATGGTTTCAATCACCTTATCCAACGAGATCAAACATTTACTATTACGCTTTAATGCCATGCGAGATGCATTGATCGCTTTCATTGCCCCCATTGCATTACGCTCAATACACGGTACTTGCACTAAGCCACCAATTGGGTCACAAGTCATGCCTAGTGAGTGCTCCATGGCAATCTCAGCAGCAATGCAAATTTGTTCATTGCTGCCACCACGTAGCGCGGTCAAGCCAGCTGCCGCCATAGAAGAAGAAACACCGACTTCGCCCTGACAACCCACTTCGGCACCCGAGATAGACGCATTAGTTTTGTACAAAATGCCAATCGCACCGGATACAGCAAGGAAGTCTTTAAGCTGTTTAGTATCGAGCTCTTTGATGAAGCGATGGTAGTACATCAATACCGCTGGAATCACACCCGCCGCACCATTAGTTGGCGACGTTACGACTTGTCCACCAGCGGCGTTTTCTTCACTCACAGCAAAAGCAAACAGGTTAATCCAATCCATGATTTCCATTGGATCGTTTTCAATCGCTGCATTTGCTTCAAGCTTCTTCAGCAAGTTAGGCGCACGGCGGGTCACATTCAAACCGCCGTCCAAGATACCTTCTGTCTCGAAACCACGCTCCATGCAACGCGTCATCACACGCCAGATCTGTTCTGCGCGTTGATTAATAGCTTCCATATCCTGAAACGCTTGTTCGTTTTTCAGAATCATGCCGCCGAGGCTCATGCCGTTCTTCTCAGCCTGTGCCAACATTTCGTCTGCACTGGAGAATGGGAACTCAACTTCTACGGGTGTAGTCGCACTGCCATTTTGCAATTCATCCGCCGTTGCGATGAAACCACCACCGATAGAGTAGTAAGTTTCAAACCCAACCTGATTGCCATGCGCATCTAGCGCAGTAATCGTCATGCCATTTTCATGCAGAGGAAGGTTCTCTTCATGGAACAACATGTCCGTTTTGTAGTTGAATTCGATTTCATGACGGCCATCGACAGACATCATGCCCTCTTCAATCGCCTTGCGCATCGCTTTGTTCGCAGAAGCGATTTTGATGGTATCTGGTTTGTTACCCAACAGACCCAAAATCGTTGCACGGTCAGTATGGTGACCAATCCCCGTTAACGAGAGTGAACCGTATAAATCGACTTGAATACGAACCACTTTTGCCAAGTTCGATTCAATCAAACGAGTGAAGTGGTAACCCGCGATCATTGGACCATTGGTGTGAGAGCTAGAAGGGCCCACACCAATCTTGTAAATATCAAAGATGGACAGCATAAACTTACCTATTACGACAATGCAGCATAAAGCCAATCAGGGAGAACCATACAAGCGGCGATGGTCGCCACAGCGAACACCAACAGCCCGTAATGGCTTGCGGTTGGCTTTGCAAAAAGATGTTTTTGATTATTGATAAAGATTTGTTGCTCGGCAGTCACAGCGCCCCAACGACGGCTCACTAACACACCAAACAAAAGGAAGACGAACGTACCAATTGGCGCGAACCACGGCCAAGCCACGTCGAGATACATGGCAGTAAACACCGCAATCACACTCATGATACTGCCAACGATCACGCCTTTCTCATTGGCTTTCGCCCAGAATAAACCAAGCACGAATGAACCCAAACGGATACCAACAAAGATAGAAGTCAGACTAGCGATGGTTTTGAGTACCGATTCATTCGATACCGCCAGAAGAGCTGGCACTACCACCATGGCCGCAGCGAGCAAACTCATCTTTCTTGCGACTTTTTCGTAGTGCTCATCATCGGCACTTTTGCGAACGAAACGCTTGTAGATATCGAACGTCGCGACAGTCGCCATTGAGTTGTAGGTCGAGTCCAAGGTCGACATTGCGGCCGCCGCCAATGCGGAAATGATCAAACCAACGACTATTGGGTTAGTGTGGTTGAAGACGAAATCCAAAATCACTTCGTTGCTGTTTTCAAATGATTGATCTTGATAGAAAACACTCAAAAGAACACCGAGTACCGCGAAGAACAAGTACACGAAAAACGCACCGTAACCACACAACAGCATCGACTTCTGTGCCGTCTTTTCACATCTCGTCGCTAACGTGCGTTGGATGATCAATTGGTTGGTGCCGTACACACTCAAATGCAAAAAGCTCACGGCAACCACGCCAGCCCAGAGTGTGGTATCTACGCCTAGATCAAAGTCTAAATTGATGATATTCAGGTGATCACGAGAAAGGTAATCTGCCGCATTAATCTCTGTCATTAGAATGGCAAAGATAGCGATGCTGCCCGCAACCAATACTGCAGATTGCAACATATCGGTCCAGATAACCGTGGAAATCCCACCCGCATAGGTATAGCAAGCGGTGAAAATACTGATGTAGATAATGGCTTCAGAAATACTGATAGGCAGAACTTGCACTAAGATCAGCGCCACGGCATACAAAATCACACCCGCAGAGATACATTGAACCACAATAAACACAATCGAGTTGATGGTTCTTGCATACACCCCAAAGCGGTGCTCAAGGTATTCATAAATCGAAGTCAGGCCCAGCTTATAGAAGACAGGCACAAAGAAAATGACGGTGAAAAAGATAACGATGGGATAGTTAAGGTGAATACTCATCGCTTCCATGCCAGAGCTATAAACCCAACCAGGCATCCCTACAAACGTCATCGCACTAATGTAAGTCGCAAGTATCGAAACACCTGCCGTAAACCAGCCAAATTGCTTTCCACCCGTGGAAAAGTCGCCACCATTGCTGTAGCGCTTATTCACTAAATAGCTGATTAGTATGGTAATTGCTACATATAACGCAATTACCACAAAACTTGAGTACGTAACCATTTTAAGGTTTTCCTAATTCTGGGTAGCTAATTATTATGCCCAGATATTACTGTAAAAAGGCATTTTTAAACGACAATCCCACTGTAAGTGTGATTATTATCACCAATATAGGCGAAAATGTATTCAAAATCGCCAAAAACGCCGATTAGTGAGATCCTTGTCACTAAAACCCACAAAATGGGTACGCATTCATTTTAAAATTGATTTTGATCACGGATCTAATAACCTTAAAAAAACTATGATTCACCCCGACACGAAATCGAAGATGATCCAAATAAGATCGTGTTCATTAAGTTTGAATAGCAACAAATCCTAAGTGAAATAGAGGTTTATCGGTCATGAATGCCAAAAGACACATGAGCGAAGTTCCTATGATTCAAAGGGTAGCTGCCTATCTAGCGATACTGGTTGGTTACTTTTTCTATTGTTATAACTTTGTAATTATTGACTACGTACGCCCATACATCGTTGAAGCGTATGATGGTATTAGCCTGTCAGACACTGCCCAGTTCTATACATGGCAGTCGGTTGGTGCACTTATCGGTGCATTGAGCTGTGCTTGGTTCGCAACAAAATTTGGTAAGAAATCCACTCTTATTACCATCACAGCCCTAAACGGTGGCGCAACGATCATCAATATGATGTTCACCGACTACACAACATGGGCAGCAATGCGTTTCATCATTGGTTTGTCACTGGGTGGTTACTTCACCGTGGCAGTAAGCCTAATGATCGGCCTATTTACGCCAACGGTACGTGGTAAGTTGACGGCATTCGCGTCTTCTATGTTCTCTGTAGCACTGATGGTAATGGGTGCGTATGCAGCATTTATTGCAAGCATTGATGCACCATGGGAAAGCCTAATGCTTGTAGGTGGTATCCCACCATTGGCAGCCGCTGTGGTCATGATCTTTGTACTACCTAGCGACAGCAAAGTGATCGCTTACGGTGAAGAAGAGCAAGCAAAAGTAGAAGAATCAAATGCACCAGCGAAAAAAGGCTCTTGGGGCGAAATGCTAAGCAAGCCTTACCGTAAGATCACACTAACGTGTCTATTACTGGCTGGCCTTAACTTCTACGGTTTCCAATTCTTTGGTGGCTTCGTAACCACATACCTACGTGATGTACGTATGTTCGACGGTGCAACCATCGGTCTCATCTTCTCTATCTCAGCATTTGGTTCACTGTTTGGTGCGTGGTTCTGGGGTTGGGTAGCTGACAAATTCGGTCGTAAGGTGAACGCGTTTGGCTTCATCCTAGCGGGCATCATGGTTTCAATCTTCTTTGTTGCACCCGGCGACATGGTGATTGGCGGCCTAAACATGCTGGCTCTACTTGGTTTGATTTACAACTTCGGCCTGTCTTCTTCAGCGGTATGGGGTGGTTACTTCTCAGAACTGTTCCCAGCACACCTACGTAGCTACGGCGCGGCGCTATTCCACGGCGGTCGTATCCTCGGTATGTGGGCACCAATGGTACTTATCTTCATCCAAGAGCGTACCGACCTACAAACCGCAATGTGGGGTTCACCAATCGTATGGATCCTTGCTGGTCTTCTATGGCTATCACTGCCAGAGACACTAAAAGGCGGCGTGTTCGATAAGAGCAAAAAAGCCGAAGCAGCAAAAGCGTAACTGAATTTCAAAAACTCCGGCTGGCTCCCCGGCCGGATGAAAAAACTTAATTTCGAGTCCTGTTCCCAAAGCCGACTCGACAGCAAATAAGAGAGTTTATTATGTCTAAATATCAAGAAGCGAAACGCGTTGTACGTGAATACTTCAGCGCAATGGAAAACGCAACTCACGAGAACGTGGCAGAAGTACTAAAGGCACACACTTCAGAAGATTACCTATGGCGTGGTGTTTACCCATTCCGTGAGCAACAAGGCGCTCAAGCAGCGGCTGACGTTTTCTGGGCTCCTTTGATGAAATCAATGACTCGCATGCAGCGTCGTCAAGACATCTTCATCGGTGGTGAGAACGAAGTAACATCAGGTGAAATCTGGGTAATGAGCATGGGTCACTTCATGGGTCTATTCGACGCTGAATACCTAGGCATGCGCCCAACTGGCAAAATCATGAACATCCGCTACGCAGAATTTAACTGTGTTGAAAACGGCAAGATCACTAAGACTGGCCTATTCCTAGACCTTCTAGGCGCGATGGACCAAGCGGGTTGTTACCCACTACCACCATCAACAGGTAAGCACTTCGTATACCCTGGTCCTCGTAACCACGACGGTCTACTGTTCGAAGACGCAGCACCAGAAGAAGGCGTAGCAACACTAGCACTAGTGAACAAGATGGTTGATGACCTATCTGCACTGAACGACAGCGGCGCTATGGGTTGCCCACCAGAAGTTCTTGAGAAGAGCTGGTCTAAAGACATGATCTGGTACGGTCCATGTGGTATCGGTGCGTCTTACACAATTCCTCGTTACCAACAGCAGCACCAATTGCCGTTCCGTAATAACCTGAAAGACAAGAAGTTTAACGGCCACGTATGTCGTTTCGCAGAAGGTAACTTCTCTTGTTTCTTCGGCTGGCCAAACCTATCTAACACGCCAATCGGTGGTTTCCTAGGTATGACAGGCGGTGAAGTACGTGCAGACATGCAAGTGGTTGACGTTTACTACCGTGACGGCGACAAGCTATCTGAGAACTGGGTACTGATCGACCTTCCTTACTGGCTAAAACAGCAAGGTCTAGACGTGTTCGAGCGTACTCAACAGATCCTAAACCCTTCTCTATAAGAAGTCCTAGGGGCGGATTTGTCAACCCGCCTTTATGTTGCCTGAATCCCCTCTCGGTTCAGGCGACATGCTCCCAACTCGTGCCTCAAGGATGGGGCACAACCTCAAGATAGAACCCTTATTCAAAACGGGCATGAACGCACGGTGGCTTTCTGCGCCCTGAATAATGAGATTGATGATGAAAAAGTCGACCCTTTCTGCAGTGATTTTAGCAGCGCTTACTTCTAGCTCAGCCTTTGCTGCACACACTTTTGTTAATGACGCTGGCGACAGCCTAACCATCGATGGCCGTTTCGATCTTCGCTACCAAGACCGTGGCGGTGATGACAACGGCGAATGGAACAGCGGCAGCTCACGTTTCGGTTTGAAAGGCCAAATGGGTCTGGATAACGGCTGGACTGGTTTCGGTCACGCGGAATGGGGCTACAACTCTGGCGCGAACGGCGACAACATTTACGACCGCTTGCTATACGCAGGTGTTGATCACGAAAAATACGGCAAGATTGCTGCAGGTACTAAGCAGTGGTCTACCTTCTACGACGTAGCATGGTACACCGATTTAGGTCGTGTATTCGGTACTCGTGGCTCAGGTGTTTACAACCTAGCTGACTGGGGTATCGCATCCGGTGCTGGTCGTGCAGAAAACTCAATTACGTACCGTAATTCAATCAATGAAAAAATGAGCTACGGCTTTACTTACCAAACCACGCGTGAAGATGTTGCTCTAGCAGGCAATGCGACAGCCTCACTGAAAAACGGCATGGGTGCGTCGATCACTTACAAACCGGTTGATGGCGTAACACTTGGTGCGGCTTACCATCAGAATGAAGTTGCGGATCTAGACGCAAGCGTGGTTGGCGTAGAAAACGGCGACAACATGCGCATCATGCTATTGGGCGCAAACTACAGCAACGGTGGCTTCTACGCGGGTGCGACTTTCCACGTTGGCGAAAACTGGGAAGCAGTGAGCCAAGGCGGTACGGACGTAATGTTCGATACCCTAGGTGGCGAAATCTACACTTACTACCACTTCGATAACGGCCTACGCCCAACGTTGAACTACAACTACATGAAAGATCGCGGTGACGAGACACAAGGTTACGAGCGTAACTTGCTGATCCCTGGTCTTGAATACCACTTCCAGAAGAACAAATTCCTAGTTTGGACTGAATACCAGTTCGACCTAGGTAAAGATCAGTACGATGGCAGCAAATTCGAAAACCGTGATGATCAATTCGCGGCAGGTATTCGCTACTACTTCTGATAATACTCATCGCTCACCACCTATACCCAAGTAGCCTTAAGGTGGTGAGTGATGAAGTTCTTATCAACACTAAGCAAAGTTATCTTGAAGCCAAGTAGTCATCACTTCACTAATAATTAAAGGCTGCTCAAGCGTAGATAGATGCCCACACTCAGGGATAACATGAAGCGTGACGTTTGGGATGCATCTCTCCATGAGCAGATGATTGTCTAGCGGACAAAGCTTATCTTCTTTACCTGTTATCACCAACGTAGGAGCTTGAATGTCCGCCAATAAAGGTCGAGCATCCGGGCGAGTTGCTAACGCTTTAGCATGTGCTTCAAATGCCTCCAAACCTACATTGACCGCCATGCCTTCTATACGCTCACTTAACGCTTTGTCTTGCAAACGGCTTGGATGAATCAGCACAGGCATCAGAGTGTCAGGCGTAATGCGTTCAAACTCACCACTTAACGCACGGCTAACCAGTGCATCACGCTTTTGTGTCACCTCTGGCTTTTCATCTGCTGCATTGGTATCCATGAGGATCAAGCCTTTGACTCTGTTTGGCGCTTGACGGTACACCTCAAAGGCAAGAATCCCACCCATTGATAAGCCACCCAAGACAAACTCCTGCGGTGCGTCTTGCAACACTTTCTGCGCCAGCTGTTCCATTGACGGCAATGAGGCCAGCGTCGGGCATGAAGGCTCAACCCAACTTGGCAACGCTCGGTTGACTTCCTCAAACAATGTGCCATCACAAAGTAGTCCGGGTAGCCAAACTAACGAGGTGGGTTGCGTCATTTTATTCTCCTGCAAGCGGCTTTGGTTGATCAGACCCAAGAATGCAATACGTCAAACTATTACCACGCAAGTTCGTCAGTGAATAAGACGCACCTTCTGGAACATTCAGCACATCACCGCGCGTTAAAACAACACTCGCTTGTTCGCCTTGATGCGTGAGGACGACTTCAGTATCGCCATCAAAGTTGATAAGCACTTGTTTTTCTTCTCGGCAGTGTTGAGGAATCGAGCCACCTTCAGAAAGCTCATAAGCCATGATGCTCACTTCATCGTCACTCTTTACTTGGAAGTCATAACTCGCCAAAGGATGACCCGTTAAGGCGTATTGTTTCACGTTGCTTCCGCCGAAATCGCCTTTGATTTCACGATAATCTTTTTGCAGAGCGACAAATGGCATCATCTCTTCTGCGGTGTAGGTATCGAAGGTCGCGAGTTCTTCTTCGGTAAGCAGCGGCATCAATTCTGATTCTTGTGGCACCGGGTCGCCATTAATAGTGTCCACAAGTGTGCCATCGGCTTTGAGGTATAAACCATAACCTTGACTGTCTTTGATAACGTTTGGATGCCAAATAACGCCGCCACCTGAATCGTCGCCGCCAAGTACCGAGAACATAAAGCCGTAATCGCGGCCAACCACTTCAAATCCACGGAAGAGATTGGTTGGAATCGAGATGACGTCACCGTGAGACAACACCGCCTCGTGTTCACCATCGTTCCCCCAATAAAAGCGGAACTGACCTTTGAACACCAAGAAAAGCTCAGCGGTGCGATGAGAATGTAACGAATTTTTGATGCCCGGCGGTTGGCCTGCGGCACCAATATTAAAGCCCGCCGTATCGCGAATATGAACATGCTGACGACTGCTCTCTGCCACCCCTGCACCGATAATACAAAAGTTATCTTTGAGATCACTGCCTGGCGTGCGCGCATCAATAAACGCACTCGTACCCGGAATCAGCTCCATGTAGCGGACCAGATTATTATTCATTTTAGATTGTAGAGTCATTGTAAATCCTTGTTGTCCTTGTTTGGACCTAGCCTTTGAATTGTTAGTTACAAGCCTAAAGTTAGTTACAGACCTAAAGGTCGCCCACCATCAACCGCGATGGTATTGCCTGTCGAGAAGGTCAAAACTTCTGCTGCGGCGTACACGGCTTGAGCGACTTCTTCATCATTGGCTAAACGCTTAAGCGGTGTGGATTGTTCTTGTTGATTACGCCATGCGTCATCCAAGCCTTTGACAAACTCAGTGTCGACAAGCCCTGGAGCAACAGCCAGAACTCGAACCTCGGGAGACAGAGCGCGAGCTAAAGAACGGGTCATGTTCTCCGCGGCAGATTTACTTGCACAGTAAGCAATGTTGCTCCCCATCGCAGTCTGTGCCGCGATAGAAGTAATGTTCACCACACAACCATTGGCTTGCTTAAGCCAAGGCTCAAACGCTCGAACCATGGCAAAAGGCGCACGGACGTTCACTTGGAAAATTTGGTCAAACAGCTGGTCATCTAAACTTTGCAAATCAGAGTGCGCGACGAATTTCGTCATCCCCGCACAGTTGACCAACAAATCCAGCTTGTCGCTTATTTCACTGACTTGATGTTTAAGCTGTTCAATCGCACTAGAATCTGCCACGTTCAATTTGAATGCTAGATGCTCGTTACGTGGCAGCGAGGAAAGCACATCCTCGGCCGCTTTCTGATTACTGTTGTAAGTCAGAATTACGCGATATCCCGATTCAGCTAGCTTGCGACAAATGGCGGCACCCAGTCCGCCACTGCCGCCTGTGACTAAGGCAAGTTTCGACATATTACGCCTCTTCCACTTTGCCTTTGTAACGGCGCACACGAATATCCGCTTGCTCTTTGTGGCCAGCAAAACCTTCGAGTGCACACAAGCGAGAGCAGTACTCACCGACTTTTAGCGACGCAGCTTCCGTTACACGCTGGTAAGTACAGGTCTTGATAAATTTACCTACCCAAAGACCACCGGTGTATCGCGCCGCTTTCTTCGTTGGCAGTGTATGGTTGGTACCAATACATTTGTCGCCGTAAGAAACGTTGGTTTCACGACCTAGGAACAAGGCACCGTAGTTGGTCATGTTATCTAGGAAGTATTTAGGATCTTCCGTCATCACTTGCACGTGTTCAGAAGCGATATCGTCTGCCACTTCCACCATTTCTTCGTAGCTATCACACACAATCACTTGTCCGTAATCTGCCCACGCTTTACCCGCAACTTCAGCCGTTGGGAGAATGGTTAACTGACGTTCGATCTCTTTGATGGTTTCTTGCGCAAATGTTTCGCTATTGGTCAACAATACAGCGGGAGAGTTGTAACCATGCTCAGCCTGACCAAGCAAGTCTGCCGCTGCCAATTCCGGGTCACAGCCTTTCTCATCGGCAATGACTAGGGTTTCCGTTGGGCCTGCAAACAAATCGATACCGACGCGACCAAACAACTGACGTTTTGCCTCTGCTACAAATGCGTTACCCGGCCCTACAATCATATCGACCGGTGCAATAGTCTCCGTCCCCAGAGCCATTGCACCTACCGCCTGAACACCACCGAAGCAATAGATTTCATCCGCACCCGCCATTGCCATCGCAGCGACAATCGCCACATTCGGCTGGCCATTAAACGGTGGCGCACAAGCAATAACACGTTTTACGCCCGCGACTTTCGCCGTCAGTACACTCATGTGAGCGGATGCAACCAATGGGTATTTACCGCCAGGGATGTAACAACCCACGCTGTTGACTGGAATATTTTTATGCCCCAGTACCACACCAGGCATGGTTTCTACTTCGACGTCTTTCATTGAGTCACGTTGAATTTGAGCAAAGTTTCGAACTTGTTGCTGAGCGAACTCGATATCATGACGAGTCGATTCATCAAGCGCATCCACACAGGCTTGGATTTGCTCTTCTGACAGGCGGAATTGCTCCGGCGACCAGTTATCAAACTTTTCAGACAACTCACGTACAGCGCTATCACCTTTCGATTCAATATCAGCAAGAATGTTTTCAACAATCTGACGCACTTTTGCGTCGTTTGATGCTGATGCTTCTTCAGTGATTCCGTTTTTTAAAATGCGTGCCATTGGGTTTCTCCTTGAACATTGAGGCTGACGAACGGTTATTTTTATTCTTTTGGATACGAATGCAAAATCAGATTAAACACTTAATTAACATTTGACAAGTTAAGTCAACAAACCAAAAAAACCACCCTTAAGCCTTTGTATTGATTAATTTAAACAAATAAAAGTAAGTAATAAGGACCTTGATTGAGTTTAATTTTTAATCAAAAATGAGTTTTAGATCACATCATTTTTACTCATCATTTACATTTCACCGTGTTAGTTTTTGCATACCTTTGCAAAGGAGAGAATTATGAGCAATTTTAAGCAACGTCTGACTAAAGAAACGCTATTAGGTACATTTGTTAAAACCCCTCATCCTCACATTATCGAGGTATTGGCACTGGCAGAGTTGCCTTTTGTGGTACTGGATGCAGAGCACGCACCTTTCGATCGTTCCTCGCTTGATCTGTGCATCATGGCGGCCAGAGCGAATGACCTCGCGTGCGTGGTACGAGTACAAGACAGCGCTCCTTCAACCATTTTGAACGCGCTTGACTGTGGCGCGGCGGGTGTACAAATTCCCCATGTTTGTACTGCTGAGCAAGCGACGCAACTGGCGAAAATCTGCCATTACGGCGAAGGTGGCCGAGGGTATGCTGGTTCCAGTCGAGCAGCGCAATACGCCACTAAGCCCATGGTTGAACACTTAAAAGACAGCCGTGCGAATACGATTGTCATTGCACAAATTGAAGACCCTCAAGGGGTTGAAAATGTTGAAGCGATTGCCAATGTTGAAGGAATTGATGCGCTCTTCATTGGCCAAGTTGATCTCACTGTCGCTTATGGTGCTGATAGCGTTCATGATGAGAAAGTCGCACAAGCAAGTATGCGAGTAATCGAAGCGGCCAGAGCCGCCAATAAACCTGTTGGCATGTTTGTCTCGACGGCTCAACAAGCTCGGGAATGGCGTGAACTCGGCGTTAGCTTCTTTTGTGTTGGGTCTGAACACAAAATGATCATTGATGGCTTCAAGCAAGAGAGAAATGTGATGAATTCTTGAGTTTTCTCTGATATTTACGCCTTATCAATGTAATGCTCTAGACACAGAAATCCCCTAGCCCATACACTCAGCACGTATGAGAAGGTTCAATGGCCTTAAATAAGGAGTATCACCATTAAAGCGAAAGTAACTTCGATCGACGTCGCGAAGATGCTCGGCGTCTCTCAATCGACGGTATCTAGAGCATTCAGCCCGACTGCGAGTATTAGCGAGAAGAAACGCAAAATGGTGATGGATGCCGCAGCTAAGCTCGGATACACACCGAATGCCATCGCCCGAGGTCTGATTTCGAATCGTTCAGGCTTAGTGGCGATTGCGTTAGATAGCGAATCAAACCCAATGTACGACATGCAATCTCGTGCTTTGGCTGTCGAAATTCAAAAGCGAGGCGGACAAGTTGTGCTTTGCCCTATCGACAAGGACGACCTCGATCTCGCCATTTCACGCGCCATTGAATACCAAGTGGACGGACTCGTTATCGCCACCAGCCGTTTAACCTCACGCGCGTTTGCCCAATGCGAAAAGTTTGGCGTTCATTTAAGCTTGATTAACCGCTACGCCGAGGGTATTAATGCCAATAGCTCTGGTATTGATAACCGATTGGCGGGCCAACAAGCAGCCGAGTATTTAACGCAGAAAGGCGCAAAACAGTGTGCTTATATCAGTGGCGATGCTGGCTCCATGACCAGTGAAGAGCGTTGGCTGGGTTTCTCTTCAAAATTGCAAGAACTCGGCTCCCCGTCACCAACCTTTATCCAAGCCAAGTACAGCTTTGAAGCAGGCTTAGAAGCGGCGAAAGCGATCTTGTCGCACACTAGCAAACCCGATGCAATTTTTTGTGCAAACGACATCCTCGCCATGGGTGTGATGGATGGCTTGCGACAAGCCGGAGCAAAGATCCCCCAAGACTTCTCTGTGATGGGTGTAGATAACATTCCGATGTCTGCATGGCCGAGCTATGATTTGACCACCATTGCTCAACCAGTCGACAAAATTGTTAAACGAGCGGTTGAAGATTTGATGAATCGAATCAACGGCAACCTGGATGCAACTGGCGAATACCTTTTCGAGCAAGGCACCTTGATCGAACGTAGTAGCACCATTTAATAAATCCATTTTTATTCATTCTTCATAAACAAAATGCCTTGCTTTCGAGTAAGGCATTTTCTGTGATCACGATTAAATTTTCACCAATCGTTATTTAATTCCTCATCAATTCATCAATCTTGTTATTGACTTGTTACTTTAATGTTTTATTTTGGATTCGTATGCAAAATGGATATGAATTGCTCAACTAATTTATAAAAACATAAAAAGTTGTGTGACTTGCCGACGAATACCAATGGCAGGTCATACCAGAAACAAGGAAGAACGATGAAGAAAGTAATCCTTACTTCACTTACCGCACTGGGGCTTGCATTTAGCAGTATGAATACGTTTGCAACCAGTGTTATTCGTCTTGCTCATGACAGTCAAGAAACCTCTCCCGTACACAAAGCAATGCTCTATTTCGAACAAGAAGTGGAAGCTCGCTCAAACGGTGAGATAGAAGTTGAAATCTATCCGGCGAGACAACTAGGCGATGTGCGTGAGACGACTGAACTCGTACAGCAAGGCAACTTACAAATGACGTTTGGTGCGTCAGTTTTACTCTCTCCCTACGTCCCAGAGTTTAACGTGCTCGACGTGTTCTACCTTTTTGATAGCGAAGAGCAAGCACACAAAGCGCTCGACAGTGAGAAGATCGGACAACCATTGTTGAATGCTATGGAATCAAAAGGCTTTCATGGACTTGGCTTTATGGAGGTCGGCTTTCGTAGCGTGACCAACAACAAACAGCCAATTGATAGTATTGAGGACCTGAAAGGGCTAAAGATTCGCTCGGCATCTAACCCCACTCAAATAAGCGCGTGGAAATCTATTGGTACTGCGCCAACACCTCTGTCTTGGGGAGAAATTTTCACCTCGTTACAACAAGGCCTGATTAACGCTCAAGAAAGTGCTATCTACTCTATTTATGCCGAACGTTTTTACGAGGCACAAAAGTACCTCTCTTTAACTAACCATATATACACCAACTACGTGTTGTTCATGAACAAATCGTTTTGGGATTCACTGCCGGCCGCACAACAAGCGCTGATCAGTGAAGTAAGCAAAGAAACCATCGCAAAACAGCGTGAGCTCGCCGCTAAGCAAAACCAAGAAGTAATCAAAGAGCTCGAAGCAAAAGGCATGACGGTTAACATCGTCCCAGACGAGGTACGCAGCATCATGAAAGAAAAAATGAATGCAGCCGTGTACCAAGATCTGCGTAGCAAGACAGGTGAAGACTTGTTTGACAACGTGATTGCCGAGATAGAACGCCTATAACTCCCACTCTTTTGCACGATCTGGCAACAGGTCGTGCTTTCTCGTTTTGGAGGTGAACATGAAGTGGTTTCGCTTACTAGACAAATACCTAGAACCTACCCTTATCGTTATCGCGATCTCGACGATGACAACTTTACTGTGCTTGCAAATCGCACTACGCCTATTTGACGCAACGATCGCGTGGGCTGAAGAGCTGGCACGTTATTTATTCGTATGGGCGATGTACCTGAGCATCAGCTATTGTATCCGAGATGATCGACACATCCGCATTCGTGTGTTCATCGATAAACTTCCGGGCAATTGGACGCAATTCAGTTTGATTGTCTCTGATCTTATCTACCTTGCCTTTAGTGCCACTGTCGCCTGGTTTGGATTTAAGGTTATAAACCGCAGCCTGCAACTCGGTCAGATTGCACCCGCAATGGAAATTCCTATTGCGTGTTTGTATGCCTCTGTTTTAGTTTGCGCACTATTAAGCTGCGCGCGCCTAGTGACAAGCATTTATCAACGTGTGAACGCGTGCTCCACCAGCAATGAACGAGTTCGCTTTTCTCGCCAACGCTATCGCCATATCAAAGCAAAGTATCGTACTTCTAACCGACTATTGGAGTTTAACGCATGACGTCTGCACTTTTGTTTGGCAGCTTTGGTCTGCTTCTGCTCATTGGCGTTCCGGTCGGTATTGCTCTGGCGGCAGCCAGTATGGTCGCGATATTAAGCCTGCCATTCCTTAACATCGAGTTTTTAGTACAAGGCTTGGTGACAGGGCTCGACTCCTTCCCTCTCCTCGCCGTCGTTCTTTTTACCTTAGCAGGTAACCTTATGAGCCAAGGAGGGATCTCAAAACGATTATTGCATGTGGCGGAGGTCTTCTTTGGCCACTTTACTGGCGGGCTTGGTATCGTGGCCATTGTGGCGTGTATGTTCTTCGCATCCATCTCTGGAACAGGGTCTGCCACTGTTGCCGCTATCGGCCTGACGATGATTCCTTCGATGGTGAAGAAAGGCTACGACCGCAGCTTTGCAGGTGCTTTAATCGCTTCCTCCGGCGGAATTGGCGTCATTATTCCACCCTCTGTGGTGATGATCGTCTACGCGATCACTGCTGAAGTCTCCGTCACTAAGATGTTCATGGCGGGCATCATTCCTGGCTTGGTCGTCGGTATGGTTTTGATCGGCTATTGTCTGATTGTCTCAAAAATGCGGGGCTACACAGGTAACGAACGCAAAGCCACTTGGTCAGAGCGTCTTGCTGCGCTAAAAGAAGCCAGCTGGGCAATGCTACTCCCCGTGATCATTCTCGGTGGTATCTATTCTGGTATCTTCACGCCTACCGAATCAGCCGCCATCGGAGTTCTCTATGGCTTATTCTTTGGCATGTTTGTTTATAAAGAACTCAAACCAACGCAAGTGGTGAAAATCATTCTAGAATCGTCACTGTTAGTTGGCGCTGTGCTCGTCATTGTGGGTGCGTCCGTGACGTTTGGCCGCATATTGACCCTAGAGCGTCTGCCGACTGAGATCGCTCAGTTCATTCTATCGATTACCGAAAACAAACTTCTGATACTGCTTTGCATCAATGTCCTGTTGTTGCTCGTCGGTACCTTTATGGAAACGCTGGCAGCGATTGTTATTCTCACACCAATTCTGTTACCCATTACGTCAGCACTCGGCATGGACCCCGTTCATTTTGGTATCGTGATGATCGTGAACTTAGCCATTGGCTTTGTTACGCCTCCTCTGGGTGCCAACCTGTTTATGGCAAGTCAGGTAGGCAAAGTACCGATAGAGTCGCTCTCTAAAGCCATCATGGGCTGGATTGGAGCAATGATAGTGGCCTTGATGTTGATTACCTTCATCCCTGCCATCTCGCTATCATTACCTGCGCTTTTATCCTGATCGTTGCACTCATAGAGCGCTTATGACTGTTATAGCCACTAGATAAATACCTTTCTAGTGGCTTATTCGTTATCTACTTCCGATTTAATAAAAAAGCCTTTAAGCATTCGTATGCAAAAGGAGAATTTGAAAGATATAAGGATAATTGACACCAAAATAGCTGAATATTAGCGATAAAGTCTATTTGGGTGCCTTGATCTGCATGATTATCAGTTTTGGCTTAATCATTTGTTTCCATTCAAACAGATCAAAATAAATTAAGCGATTAAAAAACAATAAGATATTAGAAAATTCATACAAAAAACTTTGACTTCCTTTCTTATTAACACGTCTCGATAAGAGATAGCTTCCATCTCTCCTGTACTTTTTTAGTTTGTTTTCCGCTCAATTGTTAAAAATCTGATCATCAGCACGCTATTTAAACAATCGAAAAACAATCGAAAAACAATCCGTTGACAAAATGGCAACATGATATATTTTGAATACGCAATCAAAACATAATTATTCAATTACGGAGGTGATTTATGGCCATGGTTGGCTTCGATGAAAAGTGGCGTGATTTTCCCGACTACATTCTTGGTATCACAAAAGAGATTTGGGAAGACCGAGGTTTAAACACCTTAGAACACTACTACTCTCCCGACATTGTTGTGCGTACTCCACTCTCTATCGTTCAAGGAAACGAAGGGGTGATCAGTGCAACAATGGCGACACTGGCCGAGTTTCCCGATCGCACGCTATATGGCGAAGACGTCATTTGGTCAGGCACCCCGGAACAAGGCATGCTTTCTTCTCATCGAATCATCTCTACTGCAACACACAGTGGCAACGGCTTCTACGGGCAAGCCTCGAACCGCAAAATTCGTTTCCGTATTATCGCAGATTGCCACGCTATCAATAACCAAATCAATGACGAATGGTTGGTTCGCGATCAAGCCGATATCGCGAAACAACTGGGTATGACGTCAGAAGAGTTTGCACGCCAACAAATCGAATTTGAAGGTGGCGTGGAATCAAGCCCATTTCCGTTCACACCTGAAGTCGACATTCCTGGACCTTATTTGGGCGTAGGCAACGACAACGAATATGGTCAGCGATACGAAGCAATTCTCAGAAGCCTTATGAATGCCGAGTTCTCTATAGTACCGAAAGAGTACGACCGCGCTTGCATCGGCGAATACAGTGGCGGTCAAACTGCCCTATCACACTCGGAAGTCGATCATTTTTGGATGGCACTTCGTGCGTCTTTCCCAAATGCTCAATTTACCGTTCACCATCGTATTGGCCGAGATGACGACATGATGTCACCACGCGCGGCAATTCGATGGTCTTTGCACGGTAAGCATGAGGGATACGGGATGTTTGGTAAGCCTTCAGGAAAAGAGGTTTACATCATGGGGATCAGCCACGCTGAGTTTGGCCCTTGGGGTCTTCGTCGCGAATTCACTTTGTTTGACGAGACCGCAATCTGGAAGCAAATCCTGCTACAACAAGGCTAACGGCTGACTAAACACTATTTATTAAAATCACAGACAGTAAGGAAGCAACATGTCACTCAACATCATCGAACAGTTCTACCAGAACTACTTCAAAGCCGCAGACATCGAGCAAAAACAGGCCGCTCTGCAAACTTTGAACCCTGACGTAAAATGGTGCGTGGCGCACCCTGTGAACGATCTTAATGGCCCAGATGCAACCCACGAATCTTTCCTCTCACCACTTGTGAATGCTTTGCCTGACGCCGAGCGCCGACCAATAATTGTGATGCACGGCGAATACGAAGGCCGCACTTGGTACAACTCTACCGGCTACTTTATCGGTACATTTGAACAACCACTATTTGGCATCCCAGCAACAGGGAAAACACTCTACTTGCGTTACACCGAAATGGTGTGTGTGGAGAACGACCAAATCACCGAATCTTACATGATCCCAGACTTCATCGACGCGATGAATCAAGCAGGCTGCAACCCTCTTCGTAAAAGCTTAGGTCACGATGGCTTGGTTCCTTCTCCTGCGACTTCTGACGGTATTCAACAATCTGTTGTGTCTTTGGGAGAAAGTGAAAAGAGCGCCCAGCTGGTTGAAGATATGCTGTCTTGCTTGGGTCGTTTTGATGGTCAAGATCTTTTCTCGATGGATTTAGAAAACTACTGGCACAATGACTTCATGTGGTACGGCCCTGCAGGTATTGGTACTACGCGCGGTATCAAAGGTTTCCGTAACCACCACCAAGCACCATTCGTGTTCGCCTTCCCTGATCGAAGTGTCGATATTGAGGTCAATTTTTTGGCCAAAAATGACTACGTATCCACAGGTGGTTGGCCACATATGCATGGTACTCACACTGGTCACAGTGGCTGGCTCGGTCTCGCCCCGACAGGAAAACACATCGAACTTCGCGTTATGGACATTTGGCGACGCGAAGGCGATTTACTGAAGGAAAACTGGGTGGCGATCGACATCGTTCATATCCTGCTGCAGCTTGGCTATGACGTGTTTGCACAAATGAAAGAACAGTTAGAAGGACCTAATTATGCATGAGTTTGGCGCACTTAACTGGAGCATCCTTGGGGGATACATCGCCCTAACGCTAGTACTGGGTGCAGTAATCGGAAAGCGAGTCACTTCAGCTAGTCAATTCGCCTTGGGTGATAAGAGCATCCCTTGGTGGGCGATCGGTATTTCTGTCGTTTGTACTTACGTGAGTGCCATGTCTTTCCTTGGTGGGCCAGCTTGGTCTTACAAAGAAGGCCTGTCGGTTATCGCGATTCACCTCAATTATCCGCTGGTGATCTTCTTCATCGTGGCTGTGTTTATGCCGTTTTTCTACAACAACGGTTTAACCTCCATCTACGAGTATCAAGAACGACGCTTCGGTAAGGCTTCACGACTGACTTTGTCGTTTATCTTCCTTATCAAACAAGCATTGAGCTCGGCAGCCGTACTCTACGCGACAGCAATGATTTTAGAGTTCATTACTGGTATCGACGTGATGTACTGCATCATGATCGTCACTGCAATTGCCCTTATCTACACTGTAATGGGCGGTATCGCGGCTGTCATTTGGACCGATGTGATTCAAGCAGTAATCTTATTTATTGGCGCATTCATCATCATTGAAGCCGTTTGGAATGGCATGCCTGCTCCAATGACGGAGGTCATGGCAGAACTCAAAGCAAAAGGAATGACCGATGCCCTACAGACAAGTTTTAACCTAAGCCAAGTAACGACGGTATGGGCTGGCGTTATCGCAATGACGATGTTCCACACCACCGTGTATGGCGGTAACCAGATGATGGTACAACGTTGTATGGCCGCTAAAAGCATGGGCGATGCGAAAAAGGCAATGTTGATGATGGGCTACGTGGCCTTCTTTATTTACTTTGTCTTTATCTTGCTTGGCGTACTGTTCAACGCTTATTACGACGGTAAAGAGTTTGAAAACGGCAACACCATCATTCTTCATTATGCGAGTGAATATGGAATGCCAGGCTTGATGGGCATCATTGCCGCTGCGATTCTGGCGGCAAGTATGTCGAGTCTCGATTCCGCCTTTAACTCAATGGCGACCGTTTCTGTGGCTGACTTTTACAAACGCTTCTACAAGCAAAACGAGTCGGAAGAGCACTACTTAAAGGTATCGCGTTTCTTCACGGTGGCGTGGGCGATTTTGGTCATCATTCCAGCGATCATGTTTGCCACCAGCACAGGCTCGGTACTGGAAGTGCTGAGTAAGGCAGGCTCTTACTTTGTCGGTGCGAGCTTCTGTATGTTCGTCCTTGGTTTCTACTCAAAACACATTACGGAAAAAGGCTTGTTAATTGGCGTTGCTGCTAGCTTCTTGGTGATTTGGTATGTAGCCGTTGCGACCGATATTGCGTGGCCTTGGTATTGCGTGATTGGCGTCCTTGTGAATGCCGTTGTCGCTTACATTGCTAGCCTTCTCCTGACGGGTAAACAAGATGAAATGCATCTTTACACAGTGAAAGGCCAGCAAGCGGAATATGCTCGTCTAAATAAACCAATCAAGGAAGATGGTTGGTATGTCGTTCCCGGCAAAATCGATGCTCCATGTTATGGCTTACTAGTGATGTTTGTATTCTCTCTCGTGATGCTTTGGGGGATCAACGCGTTTACCGACAACGCTCCTATGCTGATTAACTTTATGCGTGGCTGCTCTATTCTTGTCGCTACCGCTTGCATCGGATACATGGGGTATTCACTCCTCTCCCCAAAACGTAAAGTTGCAGTCAAACAAGCAAATTAATGTTCTTTACGTAGATACTGTACGTCCAACAAACGGACAGTATCTACGCTCTAGATCTAGTGCTAGCTCAAAGCAAACCAAATGGGTTAACCCACATTTTACTTTTTAACACTCCAAAGCCATTATTCTACTTAGGATACCCTGTCAGAACATTTATGAATACGTACCTATTTATGCTAGTCTTATGACCTCAATTACTGGCAACTAAGTTTTATTCATGAAATCAATTAAACACGTAGTCACATCAAAAGATGTGGCAAAGATGGCAGGCGTCTCTCAATCTACTGTATCGCGCGTGTTTGTTCCGGGTAGCTCAGTATCCGAAAAGACCAAGCAAAAAGTCTTTGAAGCGGCTAAAGCCCTTAACTACCGCCCTAACGCCTTTGCACGTAGCCTGACCACAAACGAATCGAAATTGATAGGTTTGGTGTTTCCTGATGCGGATTACCCTATCCATATGAAAACACTGCAATTAATTTCCAGTGAGTTACAGAAAAAAGGTTATTCTGCCGTATTGATTCCATGGCAAGTGGATGAAGAAGAGGGTCACTCAATCCCAAATATCTTCCAGTATCGCGTCGATGGTGTCATTGCCGCTTCCGCAACCTTCAATAAGTCCCTTTATGAAGAATGTGAAGAGTTTAATATCCCAATTGTTCAATACGCACGAGTTGTTGAAGGTACTAGGAGTAGCTACGTTATCAGTGACAACTACGAAGCAGGCCAACAAGCCGCGCAACTTCTGCACAAAAGTGGCGTGAAGAACGCGGTTTATTTGACGGGAGAAGTGCCAACCTTTACGAATGACGAACGCCAAAGCGGCTTCTGCTCTGAATTTGAAGACCTAACCGGCAAGACGCCACGCATCATTGAAGCCAGTTATGACTACGCGAGCTCACTTGATAAAGTCCGTGCCATACTGGCAGACAAAAATCGGCCTGAAGCGGTGTTCTGTGCAACCGATAACCTTGCGATGGCGGTCATGGATATCGCTCGTATAGAATGCGGGTTGAGCATTCCTCAGGACTTACAAGTCATTGGCTTTGATAATATTCCTCAGACAGAATGGTTAAGCTATCAATTAACCACATTCCGCCAGGATTTCCGTCGCCTCGCTCGCGAATGCGTGAAGATCATTGTTGATCAAATTAATACGAAAAACGGAAGCCTAGTAAAAATGATGGTGCCAGTGAAGTTAATCGAGCGACAGACAACAAAAGCTTAAATAGCTATAGCCAGCCATTCGGTTGGCTTTTTTATGTGCCTCTGACTCCCAAACGGCTCATTTAGTGTTGTCAGTATTAATGAACCCATGTATATTTGTGAGCCATTACACTATATGAACCAAACAAAAAAGGCTCATAATCCTTATGACCACGTATCTTTACACTCGCTATTCGCCAAAAAATCGAGCTTACCAAGAGCACCTTAATACTCTAAAAGCTTTTGCGCCCGAAGCTCAGCATTTTGAGGATAAGGTTCGTGGTTGCATGCCTCCAACCGAGAGAGAGGCATTCTTACGACTGCTCGATTCCGTCAGAGCTGGGGATACGATTGTGCTCTGGTGGCTGACCGCATTTGGTCGCGACTTTAGTCAAGCATTGAACACGATAAAAATGCTACTCGATAAAGGGGTAACATTGAAAACCGTATGTGAATCACTAACTTTTGAGCCAGGTTCTGTTCAAACTCAAACACTACTCACAGTGTTATCTGGATATGGGAAAGTGCAGACTGAACATCGCCTGTTTGCCGCAGAGCAAGGGCGACAGGCCATTAAAGAGCAGCCAGAATTATGGAAACAGAAGTTTCGCGGCCGCCCCGCAAACAAAACCAAACACCAACAGATCGCAACGTTACTGCTAGAAGGCTACACATTGCAAAACGTAGCAGAGAAATGCGAAGTCAGTCTATCGACTGTGAAGCGGGTCAAAGCAAAGCTAAATGAAGTGGATGACGAAGGCGGCTTAAGATCACGACGCCAAAAAGGTTGTTTGAATGGAGACCAGTCATGAGTCGCCCAATCAACTTTCATACTATACTACTCGCCTGTCTTATTATTAGCGTTGGCCAGTTGAGCATGGGGCTAGTCATGCCCTCTTTGCCATGGATAGCAAAAGACTTTTCCATCTCCCTCGACCAAGCTCAACTACTTGTGAGTATTTATTTGCTCGGCTTTGGCCCCTCTCAATTTATCTACGGGCCAGTGTCAGATGCTTTAGGACGAAAAAGAGTATTACTTACCGGTTTACTCATCGCGATGTCTGGTCTGCTGATGATTATTTTCTTCAGTGACACATTTACAGGGATGGTGATGGGGCGCTTTTTACAAGGGTTAGGTACAGGATGCTGCGCGGTACTCGCGAGGGCGTCGACTCGAGATAGGTTTAGCGGGGATGCACTCCCAGTGGCAATGTCTTACATCGCCATGGCGGCTTCAATCACGCCACTTATTGCACCTGTGATTGGCGGCTTTATCAACTTCCACTTCGGTTGGAGTATGGTGTTTATTTCTCTGTTGGGCTATGTCTCGCTGGCCTGGGTAATCATCGTCTTTAAGTTCACAGAAACCATCGCAAAACGTTCTGTCATTCCGTCACCCCGAAAAATGTTGCTCCAATACAAGAGCTTACTTACGTCTCGTTACTTTATGAGTTTCGCCAGTATCAGTTGGTTAAACTTCAGCTTAATGATTACGACAGTCTCTGTGATGCCATTTATCATGCAAGATCAAATTGGCATGACCTCCGCTCAATACGCGATGTGGGCGCTCATTCCCGCTTTGGGTATGTTATGTGGTACCACGATTTGTAACCGAGTAAGGCCAATTATTGGCAATAAAAAAATGCTGCTTTGCACCCCATTTCTTCACCTCGCTGCCGCAATATGGTTATTTTTCTGCCCTGTTGAGCCTCTATTTCTGATGCTAGGACAGCTATTAATGATCTTGGGTAATGGTATTGCCCTACCTTGTGCACAAGCGATGGTAATGCAACCTTATAAAAAGCAAGCAGGTGCCGCAGCGGCAATGTCTGGTGGTGGACAAATGGTCGTCTCCTCATTGGTCAGCTTAACTCTGGTGCAGCTTGGATTGAGTCAAGCATGGCATCTAGCGATCGTTATCGTAATATTTGCATCGCTTACCTTCACCAACATTCAACGTGGCTTCAGTGCAGAGCAACCTTCAGAACAATAACAAAAAACATACTATTGTCCTTATAGTTACAACAAATCGTATAAACTTAAATTTAGGAAAAGTTGGCGGATACTAACATGATGTTGCATTTAATAATTGGCGCCTTAACACTCGCCACATTGATATCCGCTGGTACTGATGCGAGCGCCAACGAGAACTGGCAGTTCGAGAGTGACAAGAATGGAATCACAATTTACTCCCGAGAACATAGTGACGGTTTAGTTGAGATCCGTGCCCGGATGTTCACACCCACCAGCTATGGTGCATTTTTAACGCTACTGGAAGACAGTGACAATATCCCGAACTGGATTGACAATGCCAGTCATAGCCGGGTTTTAAATCAAATATCGGCCACCGAGAACATCGTTTACACCCAGTTTAAAGCACCATGGCCTGCCAAAAATCGGGATATGGTCATCTACTCAAAGTACTGGGTCGATGAGCTGGGATTCACGATAGAAATCAAAAGCGCACCTGACTCATATCTTGCTGAACAAAATGGTTATGTTCGAATTCGCTCGGTTGATGCGACTTGGGAGTTACAAAAACTCACAAACGATACAACACTCGTGGAATACAAGGCGTTTGCTGACCCCGGAGGTCTATTGCCAAACTGGCTGATCAACAAACTTTCAAAAGAAAGTGCATGGGCGACATTTAGTAACTTAAGAAAAGAGTTACCTGAATATCAGCAATACTCTCATCCTCAAATAGATGAGTAAGCGTCGTTCTTCCCACTCGCTTTTTAATACGGTACATAATAATAACAAAAGGCGGCATTGCGCCGCCTTTTCTACTCAATGTGCTACTGCTGTGCAACCGTTACAGGTTTAGTTGCACCACGGTAATCAAACTCAAAACCAATACCTTGGTCTGTCACGTCCATCGTCATACCACCAACAAGCTCGCCTTGTAAGCTTTTGACAACATCATCCGGAACCGGCTCCCCTGTGATTGACGACGCACTCTCTAACACTTCCAAAATACGCTCTGAATCAAAATCAAAGCTGAACAAGCCATTTGGAGAAAGTGATTGCGCCATCACTTCTTTGCTTGCTTCCGCAGCACTATCACCACTGTAAAGGGTGAAATGGTTTTCGTTTAGACGAGCAAACACGTCCACCTTCATGCCAGTATGCATTTCTAATAGGTCACTGACATTAACAGGTTGGTTATCCGGTTGAATTTGCAATTGAGCAAGTTCAGGAACGAACATTTGCGCAGTTTGAATAAGCATCATTGGATCATTGGCAGAAAGAGACAACATACCATCTAGCTGGCTAAATACTTCACCATGCTGAGCATTAGTATCTACTTTGATATCAAAAATTTGCAGGCTTAACCCTTTGAGGCCGTTAACCATGCCTGACCCCATGCTTACAGCGGCTGCTGGATTCTGGCCGCCCATCTCTTGCTGCATTTGCGTCAATAAAGAGCATTGGTATTGAGGCTGAGTCAAGTCAGCCCAAATCTGACCAATCGATGGCGCTAGCGTATTAATGTCTAAACCAAGCGCCATACTAAAGAAACTCTTATCACTTTTAGACTCTGCCAATACACCACGAATCGACTTGAGCGCATCTAGAATCACTTTATTGTTGGACTCAACAACAAAAGAACCTTTAATGAACGCCTGATCGCCTTTCATCTTGTATTCTGCAAACGCGACGGACTGAGGCCAGTTTTCTGCAACTTGAGTGAGCTCAGTATGGCAGGCTGGTGAACGCATTTCCTCAATAGTTGGTTCAAGATCTATTGCATCCAACGTGCTGATTTGACGAGCAAACATATTGCCATCTTTCGTCGTCAAACCTTTAATCACTTCGCGATGATCAAAGTAACCAAAAGAGTTGTTGTTTTCACCGTATTTGGCTTGCAACGCCTCAAGGCGTCCACTGTCAGCAATATTTTGACTTGGTGCTTCAAGCCCTAATGCCATTTTAATCGGGTTTTGAACGCCCAGTTGCGGAACATCAACCGTTAACGTAAGCACGTTATCAACCACGGCTACAACCAAGCCAATACCGTCCTGCGGGTCAATTGAATCAGTCATCTCGTAACGACGATACTCGACGTCACCAAGCTTAACCAACTCATGCTTAGCGCCGCTCATCTGCTCTTCATGATCCAGTGTTTTCCATAACGCGGCAGGGTCTTCAATATCCACTTTGTACACCGGTACCATACCAATTGTGTACAACACAGGATTAATGTTTTCCCCGGTGCCCAAATAAGCTTTTAATGTTTCTGGCGACGCAGCACTCTCTAGGTACCCATCGAATAAGTTAACTGCAAACTGCTGTTGTGGAGACAGTGGTTCATCGGCAAAAAGTTCTGCAATCGAGCCTTGATTCGCCGTACCGAATGCGTTCATGTATTTATAATGGTTAAAAGGTTCTGTCTGATACGTCACCATAAGTGAATCTGCAGGAACTTGCGTTAACAGTGAGCCTGCATCACTTGTGGTAGTATTGTTTTGGTACAGGTAGCCAGCGCCCCCTGCAGCTGCGACCACTGCTGTAGCCAATAGTAGTTTTTTCACGACCAACTCCGTTGTCATAGTTATGTGTTCCTAAACGAAATGTAACGCTTAGGTTTAAAGCCAATGAATAGTGCTTTATATCAACCGCTATCATAAACAAGTTATCGATGTAATGAATGTCGGTTTGATAAATTATCCAACATTTATAAGGCAAACCGTGAAGTAAGTTGAATTGCGTGCGGATGCTATTGGCAATATTCACAATCCAATTTCTCGGATAACCGCCTTAAAAATCATAATATTCAGTTAAATGAAGCGATTTGGAGTAATTACGACCAAAATCAGCAGAATATTAAATCTTTATTGAGTCTTTTATCTAATATCTGAAAACGCCTCACGACCTGACACTTCTTTCCAATTTGCCTCTGGCAGTCCCTACTCGTTTTCCTTACATTCCTACTAACTCAGTGACGAGACGTATACCAAATACGAGCAATAGAAGACGATGAAAGACCAGTTGACGATCTCTATATCAACTATCAATGGCTCAAGACATTGGTACTTCAGTAAAAGGATGCAACGCAACATAAAAACGTTTTTCGTTTTTTTTGTTGTTGCTCTGGCCGCGACCGTAATCTTAATTCATCACTTGTACACTCGCGTTGATAATGCAGCGTTAAAACAAGCTGAATTGACAGAGCATTCACGCACCATGGGTGAAGAACTCAGCACACTGAAAACACTTAAATCAGAGCTAGAAAATGACCTTTCAGAACGTGAAGAACGGGTACAACTTGTTTCGGAACGTTTGGGGGAATTAGAGAAAGTGCTTGGGGTTGGAGAACATACCTCGACAAATAACTTGGATGCTAGGCTCGATGCGGCGGCGATAACCTCAAACGTTCGCATGGTGTTATTAAACCAAATACCAAGTGGCTCTCCAGTCGGCAAGGTACGGCTATCTTCCGGATTCGGTAAGCGTATCCATCCGGTGACAAAAGTTGCCAAGATGCATCGTGGGCTCGATTTTGCCGTAAATATCGGCACCAAAATTTATGCCCCCGCCGATGGGGTAGTGGAAGTCACCCGCCGCAGTAATAAAGGCTCTGGTAACTTCCTCAGGCTGCAACATTCTTTCGGTTTTTCGAGTTCTTATTCGCACTTGAAAGCGTTCAAAGTAAAAAGTGGTCAGTTCGTCAAAAAAGGGCAGCTGATTGCAATTTCCGGCAACAGTGGGCTCTCTTCTGGCCCTCACCTGCATTACGAGGTGCGATTTGTTGGGCGAGCACTGAATCCGAAACCATTTGTCGATTGGAGCCTTAATGATTTCGAAGACATTTTTACTAAGGAGCGAAGAATACGATGGGAATCTTTAATCAAAACAGTGGAACAACGAGTAGCTCAGCAGCTTCAACTCTCATCGCCAAAGGCTGTTCTCTTAGCGGAGAACTCAAAGTAGAAAACGATGTCCAGATTGATGGCATCGTCGATGGTCAAGTTAACGTGGAAGGCACTCTCGTTGTCGCAGAAAGCGGGCGAGTAAACGGTGAAATCTACGCTAAACAGCTGATCATTAATGGCATGATGGACGGAAACTGTCACGCAGAACACATTCAAGTACTTGCCAAGGGACGCGTAAGCGGTAGGATCTGGAGCAATAACCTCAGCATTGAACCTGGTGGCAAATTCTTTGGTGAAGCAGCCGAATTACCTGAAAAGGAAGTGGTAACGTTAAAGGGTAAGGCTCAAGACAGTGCGATCACAAAAGAAAACAACACCAACAATGAAAAGCGACTTGCGCGTAAATCAGCATAAAACGCTCTGATTAAAGTGCTTAAAAAAGACGGCTTTCACGCCGTCTTTTTTATTACTATTGCCACGATTTTCGTCAGAAACTACGTGATTATTCGGCCGGATTTAAAACCATCACCGAGCGTTTTGCTTGTGGACCAAAAGCTGATTTTGCATGCGCTTTCACTTCATCTAACGTCACACTCTTAGCCACTTTCTCAACGTCAAGCAACACATCGACGCCGTAATCATGCACCAAATAACGAGTATATGCCCATGATCTCTGTGCTGGGTTGTCATCCAATCCTTGCATCGCGACTGCCAGTTGTTTCGCGGCCGTATCCACTTCTTTTTGGGTAATATTTGACGCTAAACCATCAAACACTTTGCCCAGTTTACTCTCTAAAAGTGCCACGTCTTCGGGCTCAACTTGAGACTCCAAGAGCCAATCAGAGATGGGTTCGCGATCTTGTGTCATGGTGTAAATGCTCGGGCTGTAATCAAGGCTAGACTCTTCTCGCACAATATCCAAAACACGTGCATTACTAATACGTTGCAAAATATCTTCGATAACCGTGTCTCTTGCCGTACGTTGGTAATCGCTCGTATTAGTCAAACGCATTACATACAACGATGAAGGTTCATGCCCATCCGCAACCACAGTTCGCTCCGGCACTTCCGGGTTAAACGCAACGTGATAATCAATCGAACGACTCGGTTTCATTTCGATAGAGGCCACATACTTACGCAAAAGTGGTGTAATTTCTTCCGGCTCTACGTTTGCAACAATAACCATCTTAAAACCATCATTGGTTTTGAAAAGTTGCTCATGCACCGCTAGTATCTGCTCGGAAGTCACTTGTTCAACATCATCACTGGACACTATACGATGACGACTCCCCGGCAAATAAGAATTGCCGTTTGCTTTTTGAATCAGTTTTCCCATCGGTGATTCAAAAAAAGCGCCGCTCTGCTGTTTAAACTCTTGCTTCGCTGCCGCCATCTGGCGCTCGTCGACTTTAATCTCCGTCGCTAGGTTGTATAGTCCATTCAAAGCATCGGTTAGGTGCGTATTTGGCGCCGTAATTTGCGCTCCGTGACTGGTCGCATCAAGCATCGCGCCAAGCGCAATGTTGTTTTTGCGTAAGTAGCTATCTAGCTCTGAACCAGAAAATGCCCCTAACCCACTGCGTATTGCCGTTGTTGCTGCGATTTCATAAGCGGCATACAACGTCGGATCAACAGCGGCTTTACCACCTTGGCTCGCATAGTAAATATACGCTCGACCACCCGCTTTAGTATCTTTTTGGAACCACACTTCGACACCGTTTGATAGCGTATAGACTTGAAAACCACCCGCTTCCTGACGCATGCTCGTGATGCTGCCTTCCTGGGTAGGCTTTAAGAATCCATCCACTTTGTCATACATCTCTAACGGTTTTTCGCCAGTTTGAAGATAGGCACTGTTTAGAGCGGCAAATACACCATTGAACTGTTCTGACGTTTCGCTTTTCCCCAAACCAATAAAAAAGCTTGGCTGCTGAGATAACAAGGCATCCAATTGTGTGTTAATGCTCTCTAAATTCTCGTTGTTGATGAATTCTGCCAAACTCTGGGCATAATTCTCTTTTGATTGGCTGACACTGTCTTGTCCAATTTGAAAAACACGTGCTTCTGCGTAACTGTTTGGCTTACGCTGACTCCAATCTGAATCAATATTTGCAAGTTCACCTTGCCAATTTGACATAACGCTATCTAACTCGGATTGAGTCGCACCATAATCTCTCAACGACGCCAAGGTACGAATGAAAGTCTGGTGCATTTGTTCGCGGCGATCTGGTGCAAACGAAATCCCTGCCGACATCATACGCTGATAGTTAGAGTAATAGGGCTCTGCATAAGCGTATTGAAAAGGTTCAGCGGCATCATTGAGTACACGGATCAAACGCTGTTGAATGAGTTGTGTTGCGACTTCATCACGCCACACTTCATGTTGTTGCTCAATCGTCGTGCCGCCACTTAGACCACGCTCAATCACTAAATGAAGACTTGGTGATTCCATCGTGTTACTTGGCAAGATTCTGTTTTCGTTGTTCACTCGAATATCACGGCGCTTCTCTATTACCGTATCCGAGGTACTTTCCCAGTTCGAGAACTTGCTTTTGATAATCTTGGACAGTGAATCTACGTCGATATTACCAGTCACAATCAACTCGGCATTTTGTGGCTGGTACCATTTGTCGTAAAACGCCTTTAACTTACTTGAGGAAGCATTTTGAATCGCTTCGCGAGTACCAATTGGGTCATGCTCACCATACATAGTGCCTTCAATCGAGGCTTGGTAAGCATGCATAGAAAAGGACTTATCATCCGGATTAGCACGTCGCCATTCCCCGAGAATCACCCCTTTTTCTTTCTCTACTTGCTCAGGAGCAAACTCAAGTCCGTTACCGATATCTCTCATCCACTTCAGGGCATCTTCTAGCTTCGTATTATTCGCGAGGTCAAGTTGGTAAGACGTTTGCTGATAACTGGTAAAAGCGTTGATATCAGCGCCAAAGCTACCACCAGATTGCTCGAAAAGTTTGACAACGTCGTTACCGGTAAAATGCTCACTACCATTAAACGCCATATGCTCAACAAAGTGAGCGTAACCCTTTTGAGAAGATGTTTCTTGGAATGAGCCGATATTCATCACCAAACGGACCGAGACTTCTTGGTCTTCTGTTGGATAAAGATGGTATTTCATACCGTTCGATAACTGGTCCACGTGCCAGTTGGCGTCAGGTTGAATCGGCGTCGACTGTTGTATCAGAGCACACCCTGACACTAATAACGCGGGGACTAACAATATACTGCGCATAACGATTGCCCATAACAATGATTAAGCTAATCAATATATATCCGGTGCTATAACCTTCACATTTTTAATGGATTATCAGACACGCAAATGTGATAAAGATCACCATTTATTGAAATCAATTCTCATTTACAAAAATCGACAAATCCTTACTTTACAAATACATAAATAATATCGTTCCAAATCCTTTTGCTTATTTGATGTAAAACTCAAATTCGCGACATGGAGTCAGTATTTATTTTGAGCAATAAAATATAATTATTGAACAGATTCGAATCTGACTTTCTGCTGCATATTCAACAGCGCAGAGAGCACTGATGAGAATAAAAACACAACAACTATTATTCAAAGATCTATTATTCGCTTTATGTTCAAAAATCTATCATTAAAAAACAAACTGGCAATCTCTGCCAGTGCCGCCATCATTCTCGGGGGAGTGCTGGTAGAGGGGCTGTCTTTTCGAGATTCATTAAACAGGCTCGATGTCGAAGTCGCACAGCGACTAGAAAGCACTAGCGCATCTTACAATCAATACGTAAAGGACTGGCTACTCTCTAAAGAGCGCGCACTGACTTCACTCTCTTCTGATTCAGAGAAACGTTCTCTGGTTACGCATTTGAAACAAGTCCGAGACTCTGGCGCGTTCGATAACGTTTTCCTCGCTTACCCGGACGGGTCACAAGACAACGCTAATGGGGTGGTTTTGCCACCAGGTAATAACGATCCTCGTAAGTGGGGTTGGTATACCAATGCAATCGCCAACCCATCGAAAGTCTTTATGGATAACCCGACCGTTGCTGCTGCAACTGGTGCGAATGTGGTGTCGCTCGGTAAAGCCCTGCAATTGCATGGTCAAACCGTCGTTCTGGGTGCTGACGTAGAGATCGGTGATATCCTGAACAGTCTGAACCAAGTGATCCTACCGGGTGAAGGTTATATGTTTATTGCCAATGAACAGGGCAATATTTTCACTCATAACAACGGTAAACTGCTGAATCAACCGGTTAGCAAGCTAGGCCTCAACAACAACGACATTACGTCAGCCGCACGTTCAGGTACAGAACGTCGCGTCTCTATTAACGGCATCGAATATGTGATTTACGCGCGCCACATAGAGGGTACCAAGCTCACAACAGTGACGGTGTTAGATCAAAACTCGTTGGTTGCCCCACTCTACGATGCTGTTTGGGATCAGATCATCGCAACCACCATCGTCGTCGTTATCTGCGTAGCTTTGTTTAATCTGCTATGTAACATCTTGTTCCGTCCGCTCTACAACGTTTCGAATGCGCTTGCACAAATCGCAAACGGTAGCGGCGACCTAACTCAACGCATCAAAGTAGAAAACCGTGACGAAGTTGGTGAGCTGGCTGAAAACTTCAACCAGTTCGTTGAAAGTTTGCAGCAACTTATTGGTCACATTCGTCACCAAGCGGAAGAACTGAGCCAACAATCGGAGCTGAGCACGAATCGCGCGAATCAATCGGTTTCCGATCTGAACCATCAGCAACAAGAAATCACTATGGTAGCGACCGCTGTGACTGAAATGGCATCGGCAACGCAAGAGATTGCAGCACATGCAGAGCAGACGGCTAAAGCCGCTCAAGACTCTTCAGCAAGCACACAAAACGGTCATGAGTTGGTGATCAACTCCAAATCGTCCATCAATAATTTGTCTTCTGAAGTCAACCAAGCGAGCGTTGTCATCGGTGAGCTCAACCAGCACGCGCAAGACATCTCAACCGTGCTATCAACGATTCGAGACATCGCAGAGCAAACCAACTTACTGGCTCTGAATGCGGCGATTGAAGCGGCGCGTGCAGGTGAACAAGGTCGCGGTTTTGCCGTTGTTGCAGACGAGGTTCGCGTGCTATCACAACGCACACACACCTCAACCGAAGAGATTCGCTCGACGATCGAGACCTTGCAGCAAACCACACAACGCGCAGTGGCCATCATGGATACAAGCTCTCAGCTTGCGCAAGGTTCGGTGGCAGATGCTGATCGCGCAGCGCTGGCTCTGGATGAAATCAACGCGGCCGTTGCGCTGATCAGCGATATGGCAACGCAAATTGCGACAGCCGCCGAAGAGCAAACGCACGTAACCAATGAAATCACGCAAAACGTCACGTCCATTAAAGATGTGACCGATCACTTGGTAGTTGGTGCCGAAGAATCGATGAATCAATCTGCTGAGCTGAAATCGCAAGCTGAGGATCTCAACTCGAAAGTGGCAACGTTTAAACTGGCTTAAACGCCACATTAAGGACGCTCTTAAAAACAACAAACCCCGCTAGCGACTTTGTTACTAGCGGGGTTTGTTTTTATGGATCGACGTTTTTATTGCAGATAGCTTTCGAAAGACGTAAACCTACACCGCCACACACATCGGCGTGCCTGAGATTGGGTCGTTAAATACTCTCGCTTGTAAATCAAACACCGATGCCAACATACCTTCTGTCAGTACCTCTTGCGGTGTTCCCTGCGTGACTAACTGACCTTTTTCCAACACCACCAAATGATCGCAGTAACGGCACGCTTGGTTTAGATCGTGCAGCACTACGACCACTGTTTTGCCTTTGTCGTTCATCTGCCTCATGAGTTTCATCAGCTCAACTTGGTGAGAGAGATCCAAGTAAGTGGTTGGCTCATCAAGCATCACTACGTCGGTATCTTGCGCCATTACCATCGCAATCCACGCCCTTTGCCTTTGACCGCCAGACAGCGATTCAACTGGCTTGTCAGCAAACTCAATCACGCCAGTATCTTGCATTGCTTGCTCGACTAAGGTCTTGTCTTGTTGACTTAACCGGCCCCAATGAGAGAGATAAGGCGAGCGGCCATATTCGACCAGTTTTCTGACGGTAATACCTTCAGGACTGACAAGAATCTGCGGCAGCAAAGACAACGAACGCGCCAAGCGTTTATCACCGTAGTTGCTTAGAGGTTTGTCGTCATACAATACTTGGCCAGAAGCGGGTTTATTGATGCGTACCAAGGTTTTTAATAGTGTCGATTTACCGCAACCATTTGGGCCAACAAGCGCGGTAATTTTACCTTGAGGAATCGACAAAGAGAGATCTGGAATGATGGTCTGTTTGCCGTACGCGACGGATAAGTTCTGCGTTCGTAACATGCTTACCAACCTCTATAACGATACAAAAGAAAAATGAAATATGGTGCGCCAATAACAGATGTCAGCACTCCCGCTGGTAGCTCAATTGGTGGCTGTAAGCCTCTCGCTAAACCATCGGCGCAAATCACCAACAAAGCGCCAAGGGTTGCAGCGGCTGGAATTAACAACTTGTGGTTGTGGCCAAACAGCAAACGCGCAAGATGCGGCGCAAGCAGGCCAACAAAGCTGATCGTGCCTGCCACAGACACACTGATGCTCGCCAATAACACGGCAGCAACCAGCGCAAGAATTTGGGTCTGTCTTGGTTTCATGCCAAGCGTAGTAGCGCTTTCTTCTCCCAGTCCCATAACATCTAGCCGCCAAGCCAGCCAAAACGCCAATGGCAGTAGCAGCAATAGAGCACTCCAAATAAACGGCACTTGTTGCCAATTTCGTCCCCACAAACTGCCGGTTAGCCATACCATCGCCGTGTTGATTTCGATAGGGTGCACAATCAGAAGAAAATCGATACCGCTGGCTAAAAATGCGCTGACAGCAACACCAATCAGCGCCAAACGTGCTGGTGTTGGTTTCGACCAGTAAGCCAGCACAGCAATAAAGCCAGCAGCAAGCAAGCCTCCCGCCATAGCGACCATCGGCAACATTGCCACTGGCGCATTCGGATACAGCACCAAACAAGCGGTAGCCGCCAGTCCTGCTCCGGCGCTTATCCCCATTAAATCTGGTGAGGCAAGTGGGTTACGGATGACGCCTTGAACTAAAACGCCTGAAAGCCCCAACCCAGCGCCCACGCCAATGGCGAGCAACATTCTCGGTAATCGATATTGGTGAATCACAAAGTCCGAGTCAGAGAAAGAAAACAGTAATGCAAAAACCTGTTGAGCCGACATATTCGCCGCACCAACAAACAGCGTGAGAGAAGACGCAATCAGCAACAATCCAACTAATGCAAACAGTTTGGTTTGATTCATCATGATGATTTCCTCATTGCAATCGCGATAAAGCAAGGTGTGCCCAACAGCGCGGTAATCACGCCCACTGGCGTTTCAGCCGGAAAGGCAATCGCTCGTGATAAAGCATCTGACCACGTGACCAATGCCGCGCCACACAAGGCGGAAACCGGAATGAGAATGTGATAGTTGTGACCAACAATCGGGCGTACCAAGTGCGGCACTAACAACCCGACAAAGCCAATTGGCCCAGCAATCGCTACGCTAGTTCCTGCCAACAGCACAACCGCTAAACCACTGATAAATCGCGTAAGACGAATGTTACCACCTAGCCCAACAGCAACTTCGTCCCCCAACGCGAGTAAATTTAAGTTTCGCGCTAAGCCCATGGCGAGCACCAAACCTAAAGTCGCAAAAGGCCACAGTTGCTGCCACTGCTCAGAATCTACCGCGGAGAGTGAACCCGTTAACCAATGCAACACGCTGTAAGCCATGTCATCCGCCAAAATTACCGACGCACGAGTTAACCCTATCAGCAGTGCACTGATGGCAATGCCCGCTAGCACTAAACGCAATGGGTGAGAACGCGCGGAAAAAAAACCGCCCAACAACATGACCGCACCACCACTTAGTAGCGCGCCGAGTACTGCGTTGATGATTGGGTTCAATTGACTAAAGAATGGTACGCCGATGGACGCCAAGGCCATAAAACAAGCCGCACCAGCATTAATGCCGAGAATGGATGGCGACGCCAAAGGGTTACGAGTCAATCCTTGCATCAGCACTCCGGATACCGCAAGCGAAGCGCCAATTAATAACCCAGCATAGGTACGAGGCGCACGCAGC
Organism: Vibrio sp. 1727; assembly: GCF_033344415.1. Lineage (NCBI taxonomy): Bacteria > Pseudomonadati > Pseudomonadota > Gammaproteobacteria > Vibrionales > Vibrionaceae > Vibrio > Vibrio sp. 1727. The sequence goes on along the minus strand of NZ_JAWPOT010000012.1, from coordinate 18,499 downwards.
GTCGCGAGGATTTGATGCAGCATATTGCCCTCATCAAACGCAAACCAATAGCTTGTCAGATCATTAACGCTCAAAGAAAAGTTGGACCAGCCAATCATTGAGGCTGCATAGCCTGAGAGCGTACACAACGCCATAGCACAGACAAACAAGCTCGCTTTCCAATGCGATTTGCTAACCGAAGACGCGCTTTCCGAGCTTATCGCCGCACTCATGAGCGCTCCAATAACGCTTCAAGATTGCGGGCAATTTCTTCCGCAGCCAACATGCCGCGATTTAACGACCACAGTTCAGGAGAAACCTCAACAAGTTGCTGTTTTTTCGCAGCAGTTAGCAACTTAAACAATGGATTTTTGCGCCACTCATCCACAATATTTGGTTGAGAGTAAAGTCCAACTAACAACCAATCAGGGTTGGTTTTTAGTAAAAGTTCGAAACTGGTTGGGATATACGCTTTTTGCTCAGATGGAGCCAGCGGGCTTTGGATGCCCAGCATACTCAAAACGCCCCCAGCGTAAGAAACCGGGCTATGCAACCACATCCCTTTGTCAGAAACCACACCAAACTGAATGGTTTCTTGTGTTGCAAAATGCTGTTTGAACTCCGCCATTGTCTGTTTGTGCTGCTCAATTCGTTGTGTCATTTTCGCTTGTTTGCCAATTGCCACGCCGATTTTGTGTGCGGATTCGAGATTTTCTTGATATGTCTCACCACGGCTTTTTAACAGCAAAGTTGGCGCAATTCGCTGCAAATCTTGATAAATCGCGCGATGACGTTCTGCATCAGCAATGATCAAATCCGGCTTGAGCACCGCAATCGCCTCTAAACTCGGTTGCGAGCGCATGCCGACCGATTGCCAAGAACCAACCTTGGCACGAACAGCAGGAATGACTCGTGTGGCATCGTTGTCATCGGCGACGCCTACAGGTGAGACATCGACTGCCGCTAATGCATCGACAAACGAAAATTCTAAAACCACAATACGTTGAGGTATCGCTTCTAGCTCAAAAGTGCCTTGCTCATCTTGCACGCTGCGCGCCTGAGAAAATGCGCTAAATGACATCAAAGCTGAGCTCAACAGCATCAGCAAAACGGTTGAAAAGTGTTTGATCGTAAATTGTTTTTTATTTTTCATCTTGCTTTTTTCCAGTGCTAAGAGTTTTCCATTACCTAAGATCGGCAAAGTCGCCAAGGTAAATTGGCGACTTTTCTTTTCAAACTCGGTGAACGAAACGCTTAAAACTGATAGTTCAGATCCAGTGTGTAAGAGCGTCCCGGAGCTGGGTACCGACCAACTGGGCTTGTATCAATCCCGCGGAAGTAATACTCCTCGTCAAACAAGTTGTTCACCGCAACATTCATGCGTAACTTGCCTTTGTCGTCTTTGTATAAATCCGTCCCCAAATTGAAATTCCACACCATGTAAGATGGTACTTTACCCGTTGCGCCTGTTGCATCTTCGGCACTGGTGTTGGCGTTATCGGTATACGAGTCACTGAAGTAGAAGCCCGATAGCGTGGTGTCCATGCCGTAAAATGCGTAGGTTGCATCCCAACCAAGCTGATGCTTAGAGGTGTAAGGCAGTTGATTACCTTTATTCGCGCCTTCTTCTTCAAGCGTAGCGTCTAGATAGTTGTAGCTTGCGCCTAAACTCAGTGCAGGTAGTGCTTCAGGCACGTAACGAGCAGAAAGCTCTATGCCTTGGTGAAGTGTTTTTCCGATGTTATCGAAGGTCTGCGTTGAGCTTTGCCATTGCAATTGATCCTCAAAGTCGATGCGATAAAGTGCAGCGTTAAAGCTGGTCGCATCTTGGGTGTAACGCGCGCCGACTTCGTAGTTCCAAGCCAGTTCGCTACCTTCTTCACCCAAACCTCGGATGTAGGCAATTTGTGGCGCACGAAGTGATTTTTGCGCGTTCGCATACGTCACCCACTGGTCAGTTAAGTTGTATGCCACCGTCAAACCTGGCAACCATTCCGTCACGGTGTTGTCTGCCGTTTGTTTTTTACCACGATCGGTAAACGTCATTCGAACCGACTCAACACGCAACCCAGGCGTTACCTTCAATGTATCATTGAACAAACCAATTTCGTTGCTAACGTATCCAGCAAACGCGTCCGTATCTAGATGCCAATCACGCGGAACGCTGGTTGCACCACCGGCGATTGGAGTCTGAGTGAGTTTGTAGTCAATGTCTTCATTAACATAACGGGTACCCACGATCCAGTTTTGAGTAACGGATTTACCTTCGCCAAAGTACATCGCCATTTTTGGCTCTATACCATACACGGTAAATTCACGTGGAGAGGTACGAACGTCCGTCGCTGGCAGAGCCGGATCCGCCCAATGGCCACCCGCGCTGTTAAAGCCCCACTTGAAAAGACGCTCTGACTTATGGCCAAACGTTAGCACTTCTAGCTCGGCACTGTCGGCAAATGGCAAATCGTGGATGTACTTAACACTCCAGCGCGTCGACTTACCTTCATAATCATCGTAAGGACGTTTCGATTGGTGACGATCTTGTTCGTAGTCTTGTGGCGAAAGTGCGCCCGGCATTTGCGTTTCAGCATCGTAACGTTGCAGGAACGCTTGAATCTCTTGAGTGTCACTCAGTAGCCACTGTGCTTTGGCTTGGAAGTTCTTCACGTCCGTATCGGAATGTTCACGGAAGCTTTCACCTTTTAGGAAGTTACCTTCCAACTGTAGTGCAAACGTGTCGCTTAACCAGCCGCCCGTGCGCAGGTAAAAATCATTCAGCGGCGCATCACCGCCATCAAACACGGTAAGGCGGTTACTGATTTCAGTTTGCCACGTGTGTGGAATCGGTTTGGTCACTAAGTTGATCACACCACCGACGTTGTTTGGGCCGTACTGTACTGCGGCACCACCGCGTACAATGTCAATACGATCAAGCATCGACAGTGTTGCTGGGAAGATAGACTGACCAGTGTGACCATATGGCGCAAGTGTTAGCGGTACACCATCCATCAAGAACTGAGCATGACCACTACGGCTTGCTTTCAAACCACGTACGGAAATGTTAGGCAATACGCCCGTTCCGCTTTCATCCTGAACTTTAATACCCGGCACGCGCTGTAGCGCGTTATCAATCGAGCCTGCGGCGGTTTTCTCGATTTGATCGCGGGTAATGACGGTACGAGCACCTGGGTACTCTTTGACGTCTTCAATTTCAGATTTACCAATCACGCTACCAGTGACAACGACGGTTTCCATCGCGGTAGTTTGTTCTTTTTTAGCAGGAGCGGCAACCGCGCTCATGGATGTGGCAGAAGCGATTGCAATCGCAAGCACACTGTAAGTGGTAGACAAACCAGCACGTACACGCACTTTACCATCCAAATTCTGGTAAGACATTAAGATCTCCTTTGCGAGAAATTGAGCCTCGGGCAGAATACATCCCGTAGGCTCTCGGGGCTAAACATCCTCAATATGAGGAAAAAATCGGCTAACAGGCGCTAACTACGCACAAAAAGCCTAGAACTGATATCCGTAGCTGAGCATGAACTCGGCTGGTGCGCCGTAGCCAATCTGGTTTAAGCCAGACGTGCCGTTTGTTGCGCCAAGAATGTATTTCTCATCCAAAATGTTGTAAGCGTTCGCTTGGATTTTATGACGACCAGTGGTGTACGCCGCCATCAAATCCACCGTTGTGTAATCGCCAAGTGCGACGGCTTCGTCGTTACCTGCGTAACGGTCGCCCACGTACTTCACACCACCGCCTAAACGCCAGTTGTCATCCAATTGGTAAGTGCTCCAAAGAGAGAACAAGTGGTCTGATACATCGTTCGGCTTTTTGCCTGTGGCTTTGTCTTCCGCGTCCAAGTAGCTGTAACCCACAGAGATGTCCCACTGTTTGGTGATTTGACCGCGAGCCTCTAATTCAATACCTTGGTGACGCACTTCAATTTTATCGATCACATCGCCGTCCACGTTAGTTTGTGGTTGCTCTTGATCAATCTGGAACAGTGCCGCATTCAACATTAATGCGTTATCCAAAAGGTACGCTTTCGCACCCACCTCTTTTAAGTCGGTGTGGAAGAATTCCGCCAATTTTGGATTGATGTAGATACCAGCGTACGGTAACTGCCAAGAGCGCGCTAAACTGGCGTATACGGATGTGTCGGAATTGATGCGGTATACCAAACCAGCACGGTAGCTGACTTTGTCATCATCCAATTTTTCCTTATCTGAGCCCGCTTTTTGTTGTTCTAGCTCCATCGAGTCGTAACGCACGTTACCGATCAAAGAAAGGTCACCCCACGTATAGACGTCTTGCACATACAAACCTGTCGTGGTGGTGGTATTGTCACGAAATGGCTTAAAGCCCGGATCAGGCGTTGGACCAACGACTGGGTCGTAGATATTTTGCGGAGGAAGCGTTTTGTCACTTGCCAACGTTAGGTCGATATCGATCTGGTTGAAATCTGCACCCACCATCAATTGATTGTCCCTGGTTTCCCAAACCAACTCAGATTGTAAAGTGGTCGTAGTACGTGGATCATAACCAAAGTTGTTAACGGTTTGAGACACTTCATTACCCGTCACTTTGCCCTGACGCGTGCCTTTTTGCTCAAGTTCGATATGGTTGAACGCCGCTCGGTTGTTCCATACCCATTGATCATTCAGACGCCATTCGTAATCCACCGCAATACGGAGACTGTCTGACTCCTGATAGTCGTTTGTGCCGCCAAAGTAAGTGCTTACTGGCAAATCAACTGGCTTGCCATTTTTTGATGGCACACCACGATACGGCACTAGTTCTTGATGGGCGTATTCCACGTCAATATCAATGGTGTGACCTTCCGCTGGTAACACACGAATGGTCGGTGCAATGAAGAAATCGTTTGAATCAACATGATCAACGTACGAGTCGGCTTGACGGTATTCCAAGTTAATACGCCCGTTGACCTTATCTGTAAACGCCATTGAGCTGTCGACCTGACCAACATATTGGTTGTTGCTGCCTACACTACCGTTTACGTGAGTAAAATTCTCACCGTTAGCGCGTTTCGTCACCAAGTTGATGATGCCCCCAGCCGAGCCACGGCCATACAAAGCGCCCGCAGGGCCTTTCACAATTTCAACGCGTTCAACATTCGCTAAGCTGCGGTAAGACTGCAACGTACCGTCATCTCGCAAGCCATCACGGTACATATCGTTGAGTGAATCAAAACCACGTATCATGAACTGATCGCGGCTGCCTTCGCCCAAGGTGTTATTGACCCCGGCTACCCCATCTAGCGCATCCACTAAGCGCACCGCGCCTCGGTCTTGCATTTCTGTTTTCGTTACTACGGATACCGCTTGTGGCACATCAAGCCATTCCACATCGGTTTTGGTGCCTGATTGAGGCATGTGTTCAGCATAACCTTCGTACTGATGACCGAAGACTTGAATCGTTTCAGTTGCTGATGGGGTTGAGTTCGTCTCTTCTGAAGCCACTGCGCTTGGTGCTACTAATGAAGAACCAATCGCGACCGCCAAGGGGGTCAGGGTCAATAATTTATTCATTCCATAATTCCGTTTAGTTGTTATAAAGCCAACGGATGGAAATAAGAACAAATATTATTTTTATTTGCAATATTAATTTTATGCTCTATATTTATTTACCCTAAAAACACAACTAACAACAAAAAAAACCAAATATCATAACAATAAACACTAAAACTTCTGCCCTCCGTCTCGAGAGAGGCACATTGGAAGACGACCGTGAGCGACTTTATCAACGTTAGAAGAAAATGTTAGAAAATTAGGAAAGCTCATGAAATCTACGATGATTATCGTAAGTCATGTCGTTAACGATGCAGTCACTCACGGCTTTGTGCCTGCAGCTAAAGCGATGGACCTTCACGTCGTTCTTATCACCGACCACAAGCTAAGCCATTTAGAGCTGGCGAGTCGTGATAGTCACTTTAATCCGGATACCATTCTAGAATGTGATGTCTTCAACCCATTAGAACTCATCGAAACCATCACGGAGCATGAATTAAAGCCAGACGCTATTTTCAGCAATAGTGATCACTTACAAACTTCCACCGCCATCTGCGCGCAATTTTTTGGCCTTCCATCCAAAGATTGGTCTGTCACGTTAAAGGCCAAAAACAAACACTTAACTCGACAGGTGTTAAATGAAAAATCCTTACCCAACACACAAAGCTGTTTGCTGCATCGCCATTCGAATGTGGCATTAGGCATGGCCTTCCCTGTCGTAGCAAAACCCAAAGAAGGCGTGGCAAGTTTAGATGTACAGCGCTGTGACTCCCAAAGCGAGCTCGATGCTTACTGCGAGGCGTTTTGGCAAAAGCACCCAAACGCCGCCATTCTGGTGGAGCAGTTTCTTCAAGGACCGTTGGTTACGCTCGAAACTTTAGGAGACGGTAACCAACTTATCGCCGTGGGCGGTTTTGATGTGTCGCTCTCTGAGCCGCCTTACTTTATCGAAACTGCCGCAGACTGGAACGGACCAAACGGCATTGCTCACAGAGAAGCTTGCTTGGCTCAACTGAAAGCGTTCGGCGTTGGTTTTGGAGTTTGCCACAGCGAATTTATCATCACGGAAAACGGCCCAGTTCTGGTGGAAATCAACTACCGCAGTATTGGAGATGGCCGCGAATTCTTGCTCAACAATCTCGCTCACTTTGGTTGGTTTAGCACAATTTTGGGTCTGCATTTGGGTCGAAGATTGGACGGCGATTACCAAATTCATGGGTCAGCGCACGTGCACTACGTAGTTGCGGAACACAGCGGTGTGATCGACGGAGGTTCGACGTCGTTCATCCAACACGATGACGATATCATCACTCAGCAACAGGTACTAAAAACCGCTGGAGAACACTTCCAACAGAGTTATTCCAATAAGGATTATCTCGCCCGAATTTCGATTGTCTCACCATCAGGGCGAAACCTCGACCAATCGCTGCAGAACGCGCTTAGCAATTTCGATCTAGCTCCGACTCGTGAGGTGGCAGCATGAATGACAACGCTTTGTATCTAACGCAACGATTGATCGACACTTGCTTACGCGAAGACATGTTTGGCATTTTGTCGAAGGCCAAGTTCAGTAGCGACGCGCCAAAAGGGGTAATTGTTCCTCAAGACGAGCAAGTCTGGCTGATATTTGCCAACTCTGATTTCACGTTGTATTTACCTGTTGCGCCAACGTATTACATGCAGCACTGGCGCTACGGTCACGCCAATGACGAAACACCACCAGGTTGGTGGGTGGAGAAAAATGGCCAAGTCGAGCATCAACAGCATTACAAAGAGTGGATTGCGCTACTAACGACACTGGCGCACGAGAGCTCTCACGAGTTGCTGGCGGGATACCTTCAAGAACTGGAATGTGCAGAGCAACACAAAGCGCTGTGTGACCAAGCGTTTCATCATCACGCAGACCACATTTCTCAACCAATATCCGAGCTTGGTTCTTGGCATCAAAAACTGCTGCTAGCCGATCAGATCGCTTCTTACCTTGACCACCCGTACTATCCAACTGCGCGGGCGAAGTTTGGCCTGAGCGATGAAGACCTTGCTAAGTACGCGCCCGAGTTCGCACAAAGCTTTGCTCTGCATTGGATTGCGATCGAAAAATCACTGGTGACATTAACCAGCGAACAACCTGATTGCTGGCCAACAATGGAGCAAGTGGGGCTTCCTGCTGATTTTGCACTGAGCCACGTTCTGTTCCCTGCACATCCGCTCACCCTGCGATCTTTAGAAGCCTTACCCGAAGGTATGATAGAAGCGCCTTTAACGTATCTAGACGTGACGCCGACGCTTTCCGTTCGTACTGTGGTCGTGAACGAGGCACCGCACATTCACATCAAGGTTCCGCTGATCATGCGATCGCTAGGCACAAAAAATATTCGCTTAATCAAGCCTTCAACACTGTATGACGGCCACTGGTTTGAACGCCTACTCAACCACCTTGAACAAACGGACGCCGACTTAAACAGTCGCTTGTTCCATTGCAACGAAAAACACGGTGGACACGTCGGCGAGGATAAAACCTTCGCGTACATCGTACGTGAGTACCCACTTACTCATTGCGAAGACAAAGCGTTAGTTCCGGTTGCAGCACTGGCAAGCCCAATGCCTGACGACCGCTTGTTCTTAGAACACTTGGCAGAGCAGTACTATCAACAAGATACGCTGGCGTGGTTCAAAGATTATGTCGACCTATTATGCCAAGTGCACCTCACCTTGTGGCTTCGTTATGGCATTGCATTGGAGTCCAACCAGCAAAACGCCATCGTTGCTTTTGATCAACAGGGCAAAATGACGCTCGCGATGAAAGACAACGACGCGGCGCGAATTTGGCCAGAGCGCTTCCACTTTGCAACAGAGCATGCCGCCCAAAAACACGGCGCAAAACTACTTCCAGTGGATTGCGATGAACTGCTCGATCAACGCATCAAAGTCGACAATGAATTGGCGCTCGGTCAGATGTTTACCACCATCACATTACAATTGGATATCGCAGCGATTGTAGAAGCCATGGCAGCGAAGGGCATTGCCTCTTCAGCATCGCTTTACGCCATCGTGGCCAAAAGCATTGCAGAGCAACTCAACCGATTGAAAGGCGAAGGGTTAGAGACAAAACTGGCACGCGAGTTACTGCAAGAAGCACCTGATTTGTACGCCAAGTACTTGTTGAGCTCTGGCAGTTTGCTCGCGAAAGAAGCCTCCGGCGCGAGCGACATCAATAAGTTCTATGGTTTGTCGGCCCCGAACTTCTTACTGCTTTCTAGCGAAGAAGCGCAACGCGCCTACATAGAAGCCATCAAAAAAAGCGTACGTTAACGATTATGACCAAACTCATCTACAGTGTGTTGTTGTGCCACTTTATCGCTGCGTTTGCCGCGTTAGGTATGCCGCTATTTCTACCCGTCGTGTTGCCAACGTTAGGCGCAAGCATTGATGCGGACTGGGCAGGGATATTGTTTATCCTACCTACGTTTTGTACTGCGTTGGCAGCGCGATTTTGGGGCAACTTTGCCGATCGCTACGGTCGCCGCCGCTCACTCTTGCGTGCGCAACTTGGCCTTGCAGCAGGGTTTGCGCTGTGCGGCTTGGCAGACAACCTCGCCATGTTTGTGTTTGGTCTTATTGTTCAAGGAACCTTTGGCGGCACCATGGCCGCCTCGAACAGCTACTTATCTAGTCAAATTAAAGAAGCCAAAACACTCGGCAAGTCACTCAATAAAACCCAACTATCTGCTCGCTTGGCGCTGATCGTTGCGCCTATTGGGCTCGGCTGGAGCTTGTCAGAGACCAACCCGCTCAACGCGTACCTTTGGTTATGCGTTTTGCCTTTGATTGCGATGGGCATCACGCTAACACTGCCAGCGGATAAACCCGCCGACCAAAACCTCGAAAAGCCAAACTCAGAACCTCAGCAAGAAAAACCGGTTGCACAGAAAAACGCAATGCATGCCATTCGTTGGATCTTCTTTGCTCAATTCGGGTTTGCGTTTTCTATGGTGGTGACCTTTCCTTATTTCTCGCCGTTTGTGCAGCAATATGGCATCACTAACCACGCATGGATCGGTTTTTTGTACGCACTGCCGCATGGCGTCTATCTGTTGCTGGCAGGAAAAATTCACGTGTTGTCAGATGGGTTGAATCGCCATCAACCGCTGCGCACGTTGTGGCTTGGGTTTGCATTGCTTGCCGTGAGCTCTGCCTTGCATTTGATTGCGTCCGAAACCGCACTCATTGCTGCGAGAATTATCTTCGGCATCGCGATGGTGTGTTGTTATCACGGATTGCATCAGCATCTTGCGAGCAATCTGGATCGCAAACTCAGTGGCAAAGTATTTTCTCGCTTTGATGCCATGTCCAAATGGGGTGGCGTGGCAGCGGGATTTTGCGCTTCTTTCATTTCTAGCTTGGGGCTACTTGAGGTTCCTTTCCTACTTTCTGCGATAGTCAGCGTAATCACCTTGATCGCGCTGGTTCTCCACTCAAAATTTGGAAATCAACATGTTACAAACTCAATCCTCTCAGACTAGCGAGTTGCGCGCGCATGAGGTGCAGCTCAACCGTGAGAAAGCCCAACTCAACACGATAATGGGTGTTCTTAATTGTTACTTACGTGAATTTGCGCTACCGAATCAACAAGTGGAATGGCACTACCAATCGACATCGCTACCCCAAACGTTAAAACGCAACTATCCCGCTAAACAGCGGATAGCCGTTCATCTTTCTCAACAAAATGGCGTGTTGGTTTTGCCGATTCACTACGCGAGCAAACTGGGCAAAATCAAATTGGCAGAACTGCCTTGGGCGAAAATGCCGGGATCTGGTTGGGCGAAATTGGATGCCACGCAAACTCTTACGCTTTTGCTTAACTATCTCAAGCAGGTATTGGCTATCCCGTTTAACCATGAGCTGATCGAACAACTGGAAAATAGCGTGCTGGTTACCGAGCAGTTTCTCAACGTCGCGCCCAAATCGCATCACAACGAATTTATCGCTTCGGAACAATCTCTGATTTGGGGGCATACTTTCCATCCGACCCCGAAAAGTCGTTCGGGCGTCACCATGGATGATCTCTTAGCGTTTTCTCCAGAAGTCGGCGCGCAAGTCCCGCTGTACTGGTTTGAAGTGGATACGTCCTTACTTGATGTGCTGAGTTCCGACGGAGAAGCTAACCCTGCGCAACGCATGCTACAACAGCTCGCGCCACAACACGCCACCAGCGATGGGAAGACCCTCTACCCTTGTCATCCTTGGGAAAGCTACACCATTTTGAGCAACCCAAGCGTGAAGCGTGCCATTGAACAAGGCAAGATCACGCCACTGGGTTTAGGTGGTGAAAAGATGCAGCCGACCTCTTCAGTTCGTACTCTCTACCACCCTGACATGGACTGGTTTGCGAAATTCTCCATCAACGTACGATTAACCAATTGCGTGCGCAAAAACGCGTGGTACGAACTCGACAGCGCCGTGCAACTCACGTCGATTCTCAAACCAATTAGAGAAAACGAACAGCTGCACAACCCCGTATTTAAAGTGATGACAGAGCCTTACGCCACCACGTTGAATCTAGAAAGTGTCGCTGAGCACAACTGGGACGACAACACCAAAGCACGCGAATCGTTTGGGATTTTGTATCGCGAAAATTTCTCGCTGAGCGAAGTCGACATCTTGAAACCAACCCTCGCTGGCGCTCTGTTTGCTTACGACAATAACGGCAACAGTTGCATTGCTCAACGCCTTAAAAACAAAGCGCGTACTACGCAAAATCGCTATTCCGACATCGCGACACTTTGGTTTGAACGCTATTTGCATTGCCTGATCCCGGGCGTATTTAATTACTACTTCAAACACGGGGTGGCGTTTGAGCCGCATTTGCAAAACACCCTGATTGGCTTTGAGCAAGAGATGCCGTGTTGTGTTTGGATTCGTGATTTGGAAGGCACTAAATTACTGCCGGAGTTCTGGCCAGCAGAAACATTAACTGACTTGTCTGAACGCGCACGACAATCGGTTTACTACAGTCGCGAACAAGGCTGGAATCGCATCGGATACTGCACCTTTATCAACAACATCAGCGAAGCGATTTTCTTCATCGCAGAAGGTGATGAGCCACTAGAGCAAACGCTGTGGAATGCGGTGCAAAGTGCCATTGTGCATTGGCAATCAGTGAATGGAAAACAACCGGAACTAGAAACGTTGCTAAATGGCGGTCACTTCCCAAGCAAAAATAATTTCACCACGCGTTTGATGCAAAAAGCCGATAAGGAGTCGGGCTATACCCAAGTCGCCGCGCCTTGGCAGCAACACGAAAAAGGATCGCAACATGTCTAATTCACTCTCTCTACCGACACGCGTTTGCCAACAAGTTCACACGCTCGCACAGCAGCAAAGTCAACCCTTGTGCGCGTACGTGTATGACCTAAGCGCCTTAGAAGAACACATCAAACAACTGCGTCACGTTTTGCCGAGAAATGTCGAGCTATTTTACGCAGCCAAAGCCAATCCATCGGGCCCGATTCTTAAAACGCTCGCGCCGTATGTCGATGGTTTTGAAGCGGCATCTGGCGGGGAGCTGGCACACCTCCACCAGCAACAACTCGATAAGCCATTGATCTTCGGTGGCCCAGGAAAAATGCCAAGTGAATTGCAACAAGCGATTGAGCTTGATGTTGATGCAATTCATGTCGAAAGCCTCACCGAGCTACAACGCATTGGAGCACTAACCGAGCGCCTCAACCGCCCTGCTTCGATCTTTTTGCGTATGAACATTAATATCGGCGACATCACGCTCAGCAAGTTGGCGATGGGCGGCAAGCCGACCCCTTTTGGTTTTGACGAGTCCGAGCTGAGCAATACTTTGATGTTGCTGCGCGATTTCCCGCAAGTGTCACTCAAAGGCTTCCATTTTCACTTGATGTCGCATCAGCTCGATGTTGAACGTCACTTAGCGTTAATGCAGCGCTATTTCCAAGTCGTGAAAGCGTGGCAACAAGAGTTTGAACTCGGTGAGCTGATGATCAACTTGGGTGGAGGCATGGGGATTAACTACCAAAACCCTGAGCAACACTTTCCGTGGATGGAGTTTTGCGACAAGTTGGAATTCCTCATCGCCAAAGAGCAAGTGCAAGATTGGACACTGCGTTTTGAATGCGGACGGTTCATCACGGCGGCATGCGGTTATTACGTGATGGAAGTGCTCGATATTAAGCAAAATCTTGGCGAAAACTTTGTCATCGCATGCGGGGGAACTCACCACTTCCGCACGCCAGCAGCGCAGAGTCATGACCATCCATTCGTCATCCTGAAAAGCGAGCAACACCATGAGATTTCTCACCCAATTCAGCATGCACAAGCAACTTTTGTCGGCCAGCTTTGTACGCCCAAAGATGTGCTGGCACGCAATCAACACGTCGCCCACGTCGATATTGGTGATTATGTTGTGTTTACCTTAGCGGGCGCCTATGCGTGGAACATCTCCCATCAAAACTTCTTGATGCATGAACCGCCGATCTTCCACTATTTCTAAACGGCACACTTCGCTTTACTCAAGCCCCAATCATTGGGGCTTTTTTATTCCACTCGGCACAAATTCATTGCCATTAACCGCTTTGCGAAATAGCAATAATGCGTTTTATCAGCTCGTCGGGTTCCATTTTGGGATTGCGGTAAAAACGGAAGATTTCCGAGTTTATCGCTTGCTGGGCAACCGGATTGACCGCCATCGAATCAATCATACTCGGCACAGCGAGGTTGTGTTTAACGCCGTAGTGAAAGTCTTGATATGACTGGACCTGACACGGATTAAAATCGCTGATGTCGATATCGGTACGTACCGGAATCGAGCCTTTTACCTTATTGAACTTAGCTTGAAACTCGACATCTGCCAGCGCGCTTGCGGTTTGCTGAGCCGCCTCGGCAGAAAACGACTTGCTCGACATAAACACCAAGCTGTCCATGTTGTAGAGGAATACACCATCGCTGTCCGGCGTTGGGTAACAGCCGACCTCTTGCGGAACTGAGACTTGATTGGCGAGCAGCTCACCCAAAATCCAATCTCCGCCGATTTGAAACAGTGCTTGACCGTCGGCTAGCGCTCGGGTCGCCGTATCCCACTTACTGTCGGGCAATTGGTTGTCGATCAACAAACTCAGGCGGCGAAATTGCGTCAGCGCTTGGCGCAGTGTATCGCTGTCGATGCTGTCGCGTTCTAGTTTAACCATTGCATTGGTGTAGAACTCAACGCCGCCAGTGGAGATCACTAAGTTCTCGAAAAGTTGGGCGACTTGCCACGGCTGCTCACCGACCGCGATCGGTACAATGCCATTTTGCTTCGCAAGCTCCATGGCAGCGAACATCTCTTGCCAGTTTTTCGGCGCTGACAGATTCAGTTGTTTAAGCAGTTTGTGGTTGACCCACAACCAGTTCAAACGGTGCAGCGTAAGTGGCAGGGCGATATAGCCGTTTTGTGTTTTGTTGATTTCAATAGACAGCGGGTAGAGCACTTCGTCCCAGCGCTGCTCATCGGCAACCGCGTTGACGTTGTGCAAAATACCGATGGCATCCCACGCCTTAATACTTGGCCCTTCGATTTGCGCGAAGCTCGGTGGATTGCCCGCCAGCGCGCGAGCTTGCAGTACCGTCATTGCGCTGTCGCCACCACCGCCTAGCACCGGGCTTTGCAGCAGCTCAATATCGTGCCGTTTTAGCTGAGCTTTGAGTGTTTGCAGCGCTTGCTGTTCGCCGTCAGAAGTCCACCAATGTAAAAACTCTACCCCTTGTGGCGACTCAGCGTGAGCGACGCAAGGGGCGAGCAACAGTGGGAACAGGAATGCCAGTTTGTTCATAGTCAGTCTCTCGGGAAAGTCAGTGTAGCGCAGAGGCCGCCAAACTGAGAATGGCTCAGCAACAAGTTGCCGCCATGAGCCTTTGCAATACTCTGTGAAATGGTTAACCCCAGCCCACTGCCTTCTTTATCGTTGCTAGCGCGGAAGTATGGCTGGCAGAGCTTTTCAAGTAATAAATCGTCAACGCCGTCACCGTGATCTTCAATTTCAATCTGGATGAACTCTGGGCTTTCACTCAGCGCAATGTCCGCTTGATGGCCGTATTTGAGCGCGTTATCGACCAGATTCTGAATGCAGCGCTTAATCGCTAACGGTTTACCAGCAAAGTGGGTGCGGATTTCACCGTGGATGCGAATTGTGTCCGGCGCATCGGCGATATTGGAGGAAATGTGCTGAATCAGCTGGGTGAAATTGATCGGCTCGATTTCCTCGTGGATATCGGTCTCTTTAATGCATTGCAATGCGCCTTTGACCATCAAGTCTAGGTCATTACTCAGGCGGATAAAGCGTTCTCGGTCGGCGTCGTCATCCAGCATTTCCGCCCGCAGTTTTAGGCAGGCTATTGGCGTTTTCAGATCGTGTGAAATGGCGCTGAACAGCATCTCGCGGTCTTTAATGTGGCTGTCGATGCGTCGGTTCATTTTGTTAAACGCTCGTACCGCCGCTTTCAGTTCGTTACTGCCGCGCTCAGAGACTTCGGGCACGTCTAATCGGCTCGACATCAGGGTTGCTGCTTTTGCCAGCTCTCGAATTGGTTGAATTTCTTTGCGAACGATAAACCAGGTACACAGCAACAGCATTAGCGCGGACACCAATAGCGTCAGCCATTGGCGCAGCTCAAAATAGTTAGTCTCTAGGTTGATGTAAGGCGCGGGTAGCACCGCCGCGAGATAAAACCATTCGTTCTGCGCGACTTCGACCTGCATCACCAGAATGGGTGGGTTGAGGTCACCAAACGAAAGCGAATAATGCGCCCACAATAGCGGCAGTTCGTCGATAGGTAGCTCGTTGTTGAACACTTTGAGTTTGTCGCGCTGGGTGAACTCCACCTCGATATTAGGAATGCCGCTCAACTCGCTTTCTAATACCTCGCGAACTTGGTTGATGACCAACGTTTTGCGTTCGCTTTCTGGCAGCGGGTCGACGTCAATCTGGTGGTTGTTGAGTGAGACGAAAAAGCGCGTGCCGCCCATATTGCGTAGTTGATTGAGCACCAAGTGGCGATATTCAGAAGGGAGGGTTTGAAAGAAAGCGATGGTAGAAGAAGCGCTCAGTGCTAAGCTTTTGACCGTGGTGGTCAGGCCTTCTTTATCGCGTTCGCTGGCGTGTTGATACCAGATAATTCCGGATAATACCTGCGCCAAAATGATCACCAGCAACAGGAACACACTGGTGCGAACGACCAGTGATCCCGTCCAGCGTTTAATTCTCATAATGCACGTCCGTGGTTAGCATGTAGCCTTTGTTGCGCACCGTTAGGATCAGCGAGCGGTCTTTATCTTCAAGGTGATGACGCAAGCGGCTGATCTGCACGTCAATGCCGCGTTCAAACGGGTCGGCATCGCGTCCCCAGATCTCGCGCGCAATATCATCGCGCGACAAGATCGATTGTGCGTGGTTGACGAATAAACCAAGTAGCGACAAATCCGCGCCACTCAGTTGTTTGACCTCGCGGCTAGCAACGTGGGTCAGTTGCCGAGTTACTGTATCTAACAACCAGTCGTCAAAACGCACTTTACGCGTCAGTTTGCTATTGGTGGTCGTTTGGCTGCGTCTCAGAATCGTTTTGATGCGCGCGAGCAGTTCACGCGGACTGAATGATTTGGTGATGTAGTCGTCAGCGCCCATTTCTAGCCCTGCGACTCGGTCGGCTTCTTCAGTGACGGCGGTCAGCATGATGATCGGGATATCGGAGTTTTTGCGCAGTTTCTGGCACAGGGTAAAGCCGTCTTCACCGGGCATCATAATATCGAGGATGATCAAATCAGGATGGTGATCGTTGAGCAGTTGCCACATCACGCCGCCGTTTTCTGCACAAAGCACTTCAAACCCTGCACGGCCAAGGTAATCTGACAACGCTTCGCGAAGGTCGAGGTTGTCATCGACGACCAGTATCTGCTTGTTTTCCATCCTACTTTCCCTGTGTCCGTCCCTGAGTTTGGCGCTGGCCAATATGATGCATTCTTAAACGCCCATGCACAATCGAGCCGATTGCAATTTTCACTTCTCGGTGTAAGAGATTTGTAAGCGGCCACTTACAAACTGATTGCCTTTTGTAACCTTAGGCGCCGCCTTGCTCGCTATGATCATCCTGACCTTACGTGAAACAACATGACCTGAAGGAATCAGGTCCTACAACACTGGCATTCGTCAGGAGGAAACCATGTTTGCAAGTATATTTGGACAACTACAAAAAATAGGGCGGTCGTTGATGCTGCCTGTGGCGGTGTTACCGGTGGCCGGCTTGATGCTGGGTATTGGTAACGCGGGTTTTGCGTTTATTCCAGACGCGGTCAACAAAGTGATGCTCGCCGCCGGTGAAGGCGTGTTCGGCAACATGCAGTTGATGTTTGCGGTCGGTGTAGCGCTCGGGTTATCAAAAGGCAATGACGGTGCGGCTGCGCTCGCAGGCTTAGTTGGCCTAATTATTATGAACGCATCGCTCGGTATTGTGACTGGCCTGCGCGGCTTAGAAACTGACGCCACCATCATGGGCGTTGAGACGCTGCAAACCGGGGTGTTTGGCGGCATCTTTATCGGTGCGGTCGCAGCAATCATGTACAACCGCTTCTACAACATCAAACTGCCGGAATATTTGGGCTTCTTCGCGGGTAAGCGATTTGTGCCCATTGTCACCGGTCTATCGGCGATCATTGTTGGTGCGATTCTCGCGTTTGCATGGCCACCTGTCGGACAACTTCTTGATGCATTCTCTCATTGGGCAGCGTACCAAAACCCTGTACTCGCGTGGGCGGTTTACGGCGCGGGCGAACGTTCTTTACTCCCTGTTGGTTTGCACCACATCTGGAATGCGCCGTTCTTCTTTGAAGTCGGCAGCTATGTAGACCCAGAAACCGGCAAAGAGTTTACCGGTGAGCTCACTCGCTTCTTCGCGGGCGATAAAACCGCAGGTTATCTGTCTGGTGGCTTTATGTACTCCATGTGGGCGCTACCAGCAGCGGCATTGGCGATTTACCACTGCGCGTCTCCAGAGCGTAAGAAAATCGTCGGCGGTTTGATGATGTCTGCGGCGTTGACCTCTTGGTTAACTGGTATCACAGAGCCAATCGAATTTACCTTCCTATTCGTCGCGCCAGTGCTGTACGTGATCCATATTTTCCTAACTGGTATTGCGTTTGCGATCACCGCATTTTTGGAAATCAAACACAGTACTGACTTTGCGCACGGCGCGATCCAGTTCTTCCTTTACTACCCAATGTCGACCAACGCGTGGATGTTCATCATCATCGGTCCAATCTGGGCGACGCTGTACTACGGCTTGTTCCGATTCCTAATTGTGAAGTTGGATCTAAAAACGCCGGGCCGTGAAACCGACATTGCAGAAGTGAAGATTGCCGGACAACCTGATGAAATCGCGGTAGATGTAGTGGCTGCATTGGGCGGCAAAGCCAATATTAAGTCAGTCGATGCGTGTATTACTCGTCTGCGTGTCTCGGTGAAAGACATTGCCAACGTTGATGTTGCTAAGCTAAAAGCGCTCGGCGCGCGAGATGTGTTAGTGATTGGCGACAGTTTACAAGCGATTTTCGGCACGCAGTCTGACTCAATTAAGTCAGAAGTGCACAGCGTACTCGCCACCTCCTGATCTTACCTCCCCCAATATAGGTAAGATTTGCCAACCTCCTTGTGAGGTTGGCTTTTTCGTTTTCGGAGTTAAAAAAGCGAAGCCAATAACCAACCCTACTTCGCCGCCGCGTTGGTTAAATTGCCCAGCACGCCGCTGATTTTGTTCAATACCTCGTCGCAGCCTTCAATATGATGGCGCTGTTTTAAATACATCGGATCGTTGTAAGCTAACCACGTTTTGCCTTCAGCATCTTCATACACCAACACTTTTTGGGGTGTGCGACGTGAAGTCGTATGAAGCGCTGTTCACCGCTTAACGAGTGAACCATCTGTATCACCAGATGAAC
>NZ_JAWPOT010000129.1:0-885 GCF_033344415.1 Vibrio sp. 1727 | reverse complement strand
AAATATAATATCGAACAGCGTTCTATTCCTGACATTCCCCTGACAATACTTTCCACTTGGTCAATAAAATCATGCCCAACATCACACAAATTCACATTTCTTCCACATTTTTCTGGAAACAGGTGGTCAGGATGAAAACACAAATAGTTAAACAAGCCGAAACGGCACAAAACAACGTGATTACTGATGAGTCAAAACGCATCATCTACAAATCGTGTTTAAGCGCATTGATGATTGTTGCGATCAGTATTCTCGTCAATCTGAGTATTCGTCTTGATTACGTAGTATTGGGATCAAGTTTGGGTGAAGTCTCTATCACTGAAACCTTACAAGTGATCATGCTGGCGATTGCTTCATGGTCGTTCTTCCAACTTTCTAAGCAAGAAGAACAAGTTAAACACGCCGCTATTTTGATTTCCGGCTTCTTCGCTGTGTTGATCATTCGCGAACTGGACTACTGGATGGATATGATCCGTCACGGATCGTGGGTATTCCCTGCGTTAACCGTCACTGCTCTGGCTTGCGCAAAAGCTTACCAAGGTGGTAAAGGTACAGTGAACGAAATGGCACGTATTCTACAAGTTCCGCACATGAAGCTCTTGATTGGTGCCGTCGTTCTACTGCTTGTTTTCTCTCGCCTTTACGGCATGGGAAGCTTCTGGCAGCAAGTCATGAATGAAAGCTACATCCGCGATGTTAAGAACATTTCGGAAGAAGGCATGGAGCTGCTTTGCTACTGTCTGATTGCGTTGAGTGCTGTTCGTATGCGACGCGAAATCACTGAATAGACTCGGGATCTAAACGGCGATTGAGCGCAGTTAAAATGGGATGAAACACTTCCAATGCTCGCTCTGCTGTTGCAACCGATTCATCAAAGGCCGTCAT
>NZ_JAWPOT010000128.1:0-889 GCF_033344415.1 Vibrio sp. 1727 | reverse complement strand
AATATACGTATGCACTAAATTAGTTAGGTATTTTTTATAAAATCAAACCATCTCTATAGAGTGATCTGAAATATTTTCTTTTGCCCAAATCAGTGCTTGTACCTGAGGAATCCCCTAATGATTTTGATAAAAATCATAAATTTAAGGTAGATGCACATCTTGTCATGTGATCAAATGGTTCTGAGAAAAATCAATAACCAGACAACAAGATGTGCGAACTCGATATTTTACACGACTCTCTTTACCAATTCTGCCCTGAATTGCACTTAAAACGACTCAACAGTTTAACGCTGGCTTGCCACGCATTACTTGAATGTAAAACGCTCACTCTTACCGAACTTGGTCGTAACCTGCCAACGAAAGCCAGAACAAAACATAACATCAAACGAATCGACCGATTGTTAGGTAATCGTCACCTCCAAAAAGAGCGACTCGCTGTATACCGTTGGCATGCCAGCTTTATCTGTTCAGGTAATTCGATGCCCATTGTTCTTGTTGACTGGTCTGATATTCGTGAGCAAAAACGGCTTATGGTATTGCGGGCTTCGGTGGCACTACATGGTCGTTCTATTACTCTTTATGAGAAAGCCTTTCCGCTTTCAGAGCAATGTTCAAAGAAAGCTCATGACCAATTTCTAGCCGACCTTGCAAGCATTCTACCGAGTAACACTACACCGCTCATTGTCAGTGATGCTGGCTTTAAAGTGCCATGGTATAAATCCGTTGAAAAGCTAGGTTGGTACTGGTTAAGTCGAGTCAGAGGGAAAGTGCAATATGCAGATTTAGGTGCGGAAAACTGGCAACCTATCAGCAACTTACATAGCATATCCTCAAGTCGCTCAAAGACTTTAGGCTATAAGAGGTTGACTAAGAGCAACCCAATTTCATA
>NZ_JAWPOT010000127.1:0-894 GCF_033344415.1 Vibrio sp. 1727 | reverse complement strand
AGCTGGCGTAAATATTTATATGCCGCTTCCAGATTGCTGACTTCTTGCGGGGTTAACAGTGCAAGTTCCTCAATACCATTTAAGGTTTCGAGCAAGCCACGATTGCGCAAAGATGGCTCTCGCCCGCCACGAATCAGTTGGAAAACTTGCGCGATAAACTCAATTTCTCGAATACCACCAGCGCCCAGCTTGATGTTGTTGGTTAAACCGCGACGTCGCACTTCACTGCTGATCATTGATTTCATACGGCGCAATGACTGAATCGCACTAAAGTCGATGTAACGACGGAACACAAACGGACGCAACATTTTGCGTAGCTCTTGATATTGCGGATACATTTCGCATCCCATCACGCGCGCTTTGATCATCGCGTAACGTTCCCAGTCCCGTCCTTGCTCTTGGTAGTAATCTTCCAACGCAGCATAGCTCATTACCAACGGGCCGCTTTCTCCAAACGGACGCAGCCGCATGTCGACGCGATAACAAAAACCATCAAACGTCTGTTGATCGAGTGCTTTGATTATTCGCTGACCAAGACGAGTAAAGAACTGCGCATTGGCGATACTGCGGCGGGCACCTTGGGTTTCGCCGTTTTCAGGGTAAGTAAAAATCAGGTCGATATCGGAAGAGAAATTCAGTTCGCCGCCGCCTAGCTTACCCATCCCAATGATCAACATCGGTTGAGCTTCACCCTCTGCATTTGTTGGCGTTCCCCATTCTGCGCAGCAAATTTTGTATTGCCATTGGTATGTCTCAAAGATCATCGCCTCTGCCAATTGGGACAAATGACGTAATGACTCTTCAAGTGTCCAAGCATGTAAGAAGTCTTTCCACGCGATGTAGACCATTTCTCGATTACGGAACTGACGCAGAACGCGATGACCAGACATTTCA
>NZ_JAWPOT010000126.1:0-902 GCF_033344415.1 Vibrio sp. 1727 | reverse complement strand
CTGCCATCGTAATTTTTCATCAGAATATCACCTAAACAGTGTGCTTCTTTCGTTACGAGAATCACGATGCGTTTACGGCGAGAGCCAATGAGAGTGCGTTTTGCACCTTGCGGTAGAGCTTGGTCTAAATCGGCAAGAAACGTTTGGTCGTTGAAGTACCCCTCCAACTCCGTTCGCATGAAAAAGTGCCCACTGGTGTTATCAACAAATTCGTTATTATGAACGATGTTTAGCTGATGTTTGTAACAGATATTAGTAATTTTAGAGATCAAACCCGGTGCGTCAGAACAATGGGTCAACAGTGTTTTCTTTTCCATAAATCAGATACTTCCATGCATTATTTTTCTAGCGTACGAAATATGTGTTTTCCCCAAAAGGGTCAACCGTACTGCAATCTGACTTCATAAATAATCTATTCTTGCCATGGTTTCAACAAATTATCTGTATTGGGCCGTACGCTGGCCATCTTACGGGCTGATGTCTCTCCCAAACGTCTGATATACTCACGACAATTTTTCTAACCAGATGTCAGGCATGATCGCAAAAACATTTTCCTCTGATGGCGCTTTAGGTAAAGCGATTCCGGGTTTTCAGGCTCGTCAGCCACAAATAGACATGGCTGAAGCCGTCAGTAGTGCGATCAAAGAACAAAGTCAGTTGGTGGTAGAGGCCGGAACTGGTACCGGTAAAACATTTGCTTATCTTGTTCCAGCGTTGTTGAGTGGCAAGAAAGTCATCATCAGTACTGGCTCGAAAAACTTGCAAGAGCAGTTGTACCATCGTGATCTACCGCTGATGGTCAATGCGCTCGGTTTTTATGGTCAAGTGGCGTTATTGAAAGGGCGTTCCAACTATTTATGTTTGGATCGCTTAAGTCGCCAGATGGTAGAAAGCCACACCAA
>NZ_JAWPOT010000125.1:0-907 GCF_033344415.1 Vibrio sp. 1727 | reverse complement strand
CTTTTACCGGCGCCGGAGTGCCCGCCTAAAAACGCCATTTCTCCGCGCCTCAGGTGAAAATCGACTTTTTGCAGTGCTTGTCGACCACCTCGGTAAGCTTTACTCACTTGTTGAAATTTGATCACCGTTGATTTCCTCTAACTTCAATTACTCTTCACGGCTAAACAAAGCGTCGATAAACTCTTGAGTTTCAAAAGGACGCAAGTCTTCAATGCCTTCGCCAACACCAATGTAGCGAATTGGAATACCAAACTGATCAGCGATAGCGAAAATAACGCCGCCCTTCGCTGTACCATCCAGCTTAGTCAATGTAATCCCGGTTAGAGGAGCTACATCACTGAAAAGTTTCGCTTGGCTAATCGCATTTTGGCCAGTACCTGCATCCAGCGTCAGCATGATTTCATGTGGTGCAGAATCATCAATTTTCTTCATCACACGCACAATCTTGCGTAGCTCTTCCATTAGGTTGGCTTTGTTTTGTAGACGACCCGCCGTATCGGCGATAACCACATCGACGCCACGCGCTTTTGCCGCTTCAATCGCATCGTAGATAACCGATGCGCTGTCTGCGCCAGTATGCTGCGCGATCACAGGAACATTGTTACGCTCGCCCCACACTTGCAGCTGCTCAACCGCGGCCGCTCGGAAAGTATCGCCAGCTGCTAACATCACTTTCTTGCCTTGGCTTTGGAACTGCTTCGCAAGTTTACCGATGGTGGTGGTTTTACCCACACCATTCACACCAACCATCAAGATGACATAAGGTGTTTTGCTGCTGTCGATCTCTAGAGGCTGTTCTACTTTAGATAAAATCTCCGCCATTTCTTCTTTCAGCAGACCATAAAGGGCTTCGCCATCTTTCAGATCACCTCGAGAGGCTTTTTCTGTCAGGTTGTTGATGATTTTT
>NZ_JAWPOT010000124.1:0-915 GCF_033344415.1 Vibrio sp. 1727 | reverse complement strand
AATGGTGAGTATCAACTTCGCGACGAACAGACTGAACCAGAAATTACCAGTAAAGGGGAAGAACCTGCATTCACGCCAACGCCGAATACCGTTGAGAATGAATTTGGCGTTCCTCAAGAAGAAGACTGGTTGCTAGACGACGTTGAGTCTGAAGCTGAAAACAAACTTGAACAAGAACCTGTCGCGGCAACGTCCACTGACGTTGATGAGGACGAGTTCAACTTTGATGAATTGGAACTGCCAGAGTTCGACGAAGAAGATGCATTGGCATCGATGGCTGATGAACCTGAGCTACCAGAATCTGAACGTGAAGCGGCAGCACCAGCAGCCGAAGCGGAAGAAGAGTTCAACTTCGATGATACTGAACTGCCAGAGTTCAGTGAAGAAGATGCTATAGCGGCTATGGCTGAAGCATCATCTTCATCAGAATCAGAAGTTGCGCCTAAGCCAATTCTCCAGGCAGATAATGACCATGATGCGCTTTTTGAAGTCTTCGCTCACAACAGCTTTGATCAAGAGGTAGCGCAGCCAACTGCTATTGAATCTCTATCTGAGTTAGACGATTTTGATGAATCAACGATGGCTAACTTGCTTGCAGATGAGCCAAGTGCTGAAGCGTTTGATGGCAAGCTCGACAGCGACACCATTGCAAGTGCAGGCATGGATTTCGAAACCATGTTGGATGTCGGTGATGACTGGGATGGTTTTAAGCCAGCATCAGACATGCCTGAACCATCGGTTACGGAAGAAGTCCCTGAAGATCAGCAAGAAGTGTGGAGTTCGAGCGAAGCGCTGACTCAACCTGAAATCGCGCAAGAGAACTGGGCCGAGCAGGAAGATCTTGATGACTTTGACCCTAAGAAAAATCAGTTTATGACTATTGATGAACTGATGGCTCAAGTGGACAAAGAAGGT
>NZ_JAWPOT010000123.1:0-915 GCF_033344415.1 Vibrio sp. 1727 | reverse complement strand
GGCACATGGATGAAACCTACGTGAAGGTCAATGGCCGCTGGGCGTATCTGTACCGGGCCGTCGACAGCCGGGGCCGCACTGTCGATTTTTATCTCTCCTCCCGTCGTAACAGCAAAGCTGCATACCGGTTTCTGGGTAAAATCCTCAACAACGTGAAGAAGTGGCAGATCCCGCGATTCATCAACACGGATAAAGCGCCCGCCTATGGTCGCGCGCTTGCTCTGCTCAAACGCGAAGGCCGGTGCCCGTCTGACGTTGAACACCGACAGATTAAGTACCGGAACAACGTGATTGAATGCGATCATGGCAAACTGAAACGGATAATCGGCGCCACGCTGGGATTTAAATCCATGAAGACGGCTTACGCCACCATCAAAGGTATTGAGGTGATGCGTGCACTACGCAAAGGCCAGGCCTCAGCATTTTATTATGGTGATCCCCTGGGCGAAATGCGCCTGGTAAGCAGAGTTTTTGAAATGTAAGGCCTTTGAATAAGACAAAAGGCTGCCTCATCGCTAACTTTGCAACAGTGCCCATGTAGCCTATCAGCATGTCGTACCTGTCACATATACGTTCGATTATGTGACAGTTTGCATCGGGAAGCTCTGCACGTCAAAATTTGTCACTTAACCCGTCATTCTGTCTAAGGCATGCAAAGGGTAGGCTAGGCTCATAATGTGACAGAAATTCCGGGGGGATGCCTTCCTTCGCGAAGGTGGCGCGCAACTGTTCCAAGGAAGCGGGGTCGCGCCGACCATAGGAAGCCAACGCGAACAGCGAGCGTGCCGTCTCGGGGTTGTGTCGTGCTTCAATGATGGCCTCATCAATGGCCTGGATTGCACGCTGCCAGTGATCGACGGGTTCGGGCTTCGGCGCTTTCGCCGGCAGGCCACTGGTGAACCCGGTTTGGGGCTC
>NZ_JAWPOT010000122.1:0-916 GCF_033344415.1 Vibrio sp. 1727 | reverse complement strand
GACCACCAAATAAGATGGTAAACACCCCATTCACCGCGTTGCGCATGTACCAGTTTTGAGCGTATTGGTCATTCCAGCGCGTCAGCCACTCCGTCACTTGCGGTAAATAAGCGTGTTGCAGCCCCGCACTGTCCATCGTAATGATCACTTCACTTAATACCTTGCCGTGCGGGTCGCTGTTTTCGTAAAAATTAGCGTTGTTTACAAACGCGTCTACCGCCTCTTGTACTGCGGGCGTGACCCAAGAAACAAACGAGATATTGTTGTTGTAAAACTCGGCGTAATAGCCAGCGCGCAAATACAAGTACAAGGCTTCAAGCTCATCACTACCGCCACCAGTATAGGCTTTCGCCAAAGTCACCGTATGCTTTGCCACGTTGTACATGTGGTCAGAATCAAACGCCGCTTCTTGCACTCGGCTTTGAGCAGAGAACAGCTCGTTGATGCAACTTGCACCTTGAGTTTTTATCGCGCTGATCAAGTCGTTGCTGTTGGTGGTTGTGAACGATTCTACGTCACAAACCACGCTTGACGCTTCAACCGATTGGATAGCCCGCGTGCGTAACGTCTGTTTCGGTAGCTGTGGTAACAATTCTGTCGGTGCATACTCAGGCTGCGCCGTTTCTACACCGTGTTCGTGCTGATGATGTTCAACTTTCTCTGTGACTTGCGCTACTGGCTCGCTCATTGCGAACGCAGCAGTGCTGCTCAAGGTTGCCGCAATCGCGACGCTGAGGGTTTTCAGTTCCATCTTTGTTCTTCTATATAATGTGTTCCTTAAATGCCGATACCACGTGACATCACTTCGTGCTCTTTTCACAACAAAGAGCATCCTCATATAAATCTGATTGAGCTTTAAAATAAACAATTCATTAACAAACAAATTTAGCGGTATCACTTTTTAGTACCCAATTCA
>NZ_JAWPOT010000121.1:0-921 GCF_033344415.1 Vibrio sp. 1727 | reverse complement strand
CTAAGCGGGAGTTTTTTGTTTACATGTATTTAGGGACCATATCGGGCGAGTAACTGCCTTTGCGTATTGCCTTTGCAATCGTATAGGCCAACTTATCCAACTATTAGTATTGGCTCGGATCCTCGAAGGGGTACATACGCTGCAACTGCTTTTCATCCGCTAAAGGCACATCAAATCGTTTGGCAACCATCGCCCATAAGTACGCCTGCTTTTTCTCGCCTAAACCTTGGTTAATGCTTGCCAGTGATTTAAGTATCACAGGGTTTAGGTTGTCTTTGTTTGACAGAGCCAAAGCATTATTGAGCAAGACTAGCGTTTTTTTTGCGTCTCTATTGGTATAGAAAGTGGCTAAGGCATACTGCATTTCTGCAGTATTTAACTGGGGTGTGCCTTCCATTTGTAAAAATTGACGACGTGCTTGTGTATCGCCCGTTTGTGACCAAAGAAAATAGAGTGTCTCTGGTTGTTGAGAACCTTTCAGTTCTTCGACGATACGCTTGAGTTCATCTATGCTGTGTACCAAGGCATTAAAGCGTTGCCTTTTTAGCTCACTTTGATCGATAGGGGTGATCTGAGACGCGAGCTCCAAACATTTGCGATAATCAGCAACGATGCTGTATTCGGTAATTTGGTTTGCTTCTGATGGGTTTTTCAGTAGCTCAAAACGGTGCCAAATTAACTTGGTTCTAGGAATTCGACATTGGCCGTCATCCATATTGAGGTTTTCACAACGGAGCTCTGGCGTTTTTTGACACAACTCTTCTGTTGTAACGTTGCCTTCAAAACAGCCCGTCAAAGTAAGGGTAGTGAGGCTGGCGAGTAACCAGTATGTTTTTTTCATGGTTTTGCTTGTGATCCGTTACACCAATTCATTTTCGTATTCTTGACTCAGTTTCTTAACCCGTTATGTTCTGTAAATAG
>NZ_JAWPOT010000120.1:0-939 GCF_033344415.1 Vibrio sp. 1727 | reverse complement strand
AGAAAATTCCTATCGGTGCGGTCTACAGCTACCAACTGGATGAAGATGCAAAATCCATTACTATTCAAGCTAATATCCAAGAGCAATATCGACACATCATCAATGACAGCAGCCGCTTTTGGAACGTCAGCGGCATTGGCGCAAGTATTGGTTTTGAAGGCGTTGACGTACGCTTAGAAAGCATGAGTGCCCTACTTGGTGGCGCTATCGCCGTTGACTCTCCGGACGATGGCGAACCAGTGGAAGAAAATACCGAGTTCCGCTTATACAAAGACTTAAAAACAGCAGGTCGAGGCATTGCGATCAAAATTGCTCTACCTGACGACAATAAAGTCAGCAGCGAAGGCGCACCAATCATGTACCGTGG
The DNA here is from genome assembly GCF_033344415.1 of Vibrio sp. 1727. Lineage (NCBI taxonomy): Bacteria > Pseudomonadati > Pseudomonadota > Gammaproteobacteria > Vibrionales > Vibrionaceae > Vibrio > Vibrio sp. 1727. The sequence continues at coordinate 572 of NZ_JAWPOT010000120.1, read as the reverse complement.
CATTGAAATTGGTCAGGTCACCGACTTAAGCCTTTCTGAAGGACGAGAAGTCATTTTGGCGTCAGCAGCAATTCAGCCTGCTTTCAGTGACATGCTTACCACTGGCACTCGCTTTGTTTTGGAAGAAGCGAAAGTGTCGTTGTCTGGTGTCGAAAACATTGCAAACCTAGTTAGAGGAAACTTCCTCACTATCGTTCCTGGCGACGGCGAGCGCTCTCGCCGCTTCACTGCAATTCGCAAAAACGTATTTAATCAACAGCAAGAAAAATCTATCGCGATTCGCCTAATTTCTGACAATTCATTTGGTTTAGATAGCGGAGCGAACGTGCTCTATAAAGGTATTGTGGTCGGTTCCATCATCAACGTTGGTTTAGTTGATGAGAAAAAACAAGCGAAGCACGAAGTCTTTATGGATGTGCTGATTGATCACGAATACAAGCATCTTATTAAATCAAATAACCGTTTTTACGTGACTGGTAGCGCTTCTGCAGAGCTTACTGAGTCTGGGTTGAGCGTCACTGTTCCGCCAGCAAAACAACTACTGACCGGTTCTATCAGTTTCGTCAGTGAAG